>JBBSGN010000754.1:0-2158 GCA_038254085.1 Chloroflexia bacterium
CGCATCCCCGGCCACGCCCTGGCCGCCAAGTACGCCGCCGAATTGCACGCCAACGAGGTGCTGCTGCTGCCCTACTACATCGCCGCCCAGAACATCGAGCACGCCCACTTCGAGCGCACCAGCCGCTACGCGCAGTTTGATGGACTGTGTTTTGCCGATACGCTAGATTTGGTAGACAGGTCGCAGCCATACTTACCGGCTTTTGCACCGGCTAACACCCAGCGGATTGAGAAGCAAAAGGAAGCTCCCATATTCGTTGTTATCGGCAACCCCCCTTACAACGCTTGGCAGGGGAATGAGAACGACAACAACAAGAACCGCAAGTACGAGACAATAAATAAAGGCATCCGTAGTACCTATGCTAAGTCTTCACATGCCACCAATAAGAATGCACTGAACGACATGTACGTGAAATTCTTCCGTTGGGCAACGGATCGCCTGGGCGACCGTGATGGTATCGTCTGCTTCGTATCCAACAACGGTTTCTTGCGCGGCGTGGCGTTTGATGGTTTTAGACAGCATCTTCTCCAGGACTTCACTCGCATCTACCACTTCGATTTCAAGGGCAACGCCCGAACGAGTGGCGAGCGACGCCGTCAAGAGGGGGGCAATATATTTAGTGACCAGATACGGACGGGCATAGGTATTACGCTCCTAATCCGAAACGCAGAACAGGCAGATCACGAGGTTTTCTATCACGTGGTAGGGGACTACTGGACAGCCGAGGAAAAGAAAGAGTACCTAAAGTCATCTGGAAACTACACGGATGTAACATGGAGGCGGCTCACACCCGATGCCCGCAGCACCTGGCTGACGGCGGGAATGCACACTGAGTTCAACACACTTTTGCCGATGGGGTCTAAAGAGGCAAAGGCAATGCGAGGACTGGATGTCCCAAGCATTTTCAGCCTATATAGCTCCGGCGTCAAAACTAAACGTGACAACTGGGTCTATGATTTCAACGCTGAGGAACTGGGTAGGAAGGTCAGGAAGCTCATTGATACCTATAACTCCGAGGTAGATAGATGGAAACGTCACATCGTCACTATGTCAGTCGACGACTTCGTTCTCTATGACGAGGAGAAGATAAAATGGAGCGAGTCCCTAAAAGTCAACCTAGTACGCTCTAAATACACAAAGTTTGATTCGCGTTGCATTAGGCCCTCCTTATACAGGCCATTTTGCAGAGAATTCTTGTATTTTGATCGCATCCTAAACGAGCGCGTTTACGTGCTGCCCATGGTTTTCCCCACTACTGAAACCGAATACGAGAATAGCGTTATCTGCGTGAGTGCGATAGGTAATAGCAAGTCGTTTCACTCGCTCATGGTAAAGGTTATTCCTGACTTACATCTTACGGGCGATTCACAGTGCTTCCCTTACTACACCTACGCCGAGGACGGCACAGAGCGGCGGGAGAACATAACCGACTGGGCGTTGGGGCAGTTCCGCGACCACTATGCCGACCCCACAATCACCAAGCGCGACATCTTTCACTACGTCTACGCCGTGCTGCACTCGCCCGATTACCGCGCCAAATACGCCGAGAACCTGAAACGCGACTTGCCGCGCATACCGTTCGTGCCTGCCGATGCGGTTCCGGGCCTATGTAGAGGCAGGCGCGGCGTTGGCTGCCCTCCACCGCGATTACGAGCAGGTCGCGCCCTACCCACTCAAGCGCGTAGAGAACAACGACCGGCCATTCTCGTGGCGCGTAGAGAAGATGCGATTGAGCCAGGATCGCACGTCGTTGCGCTACAACGCCTCCCTCAGCCTGACCGGCATCCCGCCCGAAGTGGTACAAATACAGGCTAGGCAACCGCAGCGCCCTCGATTGGGTGATAGACCAGTACCGCGTCAGCGAGGACCGCCGCAGCGGCATCAAGAGCGATCCCAACAACCCCGCCGACCCCCAGGCCATAGTCCGCCTGATCGAGCAGGTAGTACAGGTGTCGCTCGACACAGTGAAGATAGTAGACGGCCTGCCACCGTTGGCCGAAAAAGAGCTGGCAGTTATCTCATAAACAAAAGCTATCTCTTTAGCGAATAGACTACCCCGTGTCATTATTCCCTGCGCTCAGTGGAGCATCTTGCAACTCTATGTCACGTCCGAGCTGTTGGAGAGCTAACGTAACGACTACCCAGGCAACGACCATCC
>JBBSGN010000755.1:0-2156 GCA_038254085.1 Chloroflexia bacterium
ACGAGTTCGGGCTGTTCGGGCTGGCGGCGCACGGCGTTACCCCGCTCAGGCTGCTTGGCCTGGCGATCCTGGCGGCGGGCGTGTGGGCAGTCCAGTGGAATTATGAATTATGAATTATAAATTATGAATTACTTGCCCTCATAGAATTTCCTCATTTATAATTCATAATTCATAATTCCCGGAGGGTTCTGCTTACGTGCGCTTTTACTTGCTCGCGCGCTTATTTGAAGCGTCGGAGCCGGTAAGGGTGTCCATGAAGGCGTTGACTCCGCTCAGTGCCGCCGCGCCCACTCGCTGGCCCACTGCGGTGCCGACCACCCCGCCCAGCAGCGCGCCGACGAAGGTGCCGACCACCGGGATCGGGATAGCCACTGTGCCCGTCTCCGCGCCCGCGATGACGCCCGCGCCCAGCCCGGCCAGCCCGCCCATCTGCTCGTTGCGCTCTTGCTCTTTCTTGTCCATAGTCTTTGGCTCCTTTCACATCCCGATAATTTAGTGTTCGTAGTCTATTATACGCACGCCGAGACGCGAATGTTCCAGAATATGCCAGGCACTCATCACATATTCATGTGCCAGCCCAGTCCGCCATGCGGGCTTTGTAGACGTAGCCCGCAGATTTATCTGCTGGGTGATCTATCCTGGGGCATCTATCCAAGGAGCGCACCTATGCGGTTTTGATAGACCCTCCAGGCAAAGGCGGCAGCTAATCTTATCGGGCTTGCATAACAGATAGAGGGTTCTTTCGTTGTAAAAGACGCAATCCGCATTCGACAGAACAAAAGCCTGGGCAAGACCGGCCAGGCACGAAAGGGAGAAAGGTATGGACGACAACGGGGCGATGTTTACGCAAATGAACTTGAGACGCACCGGCAGGAGGTCGGGGTGCAGCTGTTGCAGCTTCACTATGTTGGGCTTGCTGGCCCTGCCGGTGTTGGCGGTGGTGGCGCTTTTCGTGGCCTTCTAGAGCATATACAAACCGAGAGGAGAGAAACGATATGGAGGGTTGTCTGGGATTCATAGCCATACTGGTTATGCTACTCATAATCGGTTGGGTAATTGACCTGATCGTGCCCGGCAGGATGCCTTACGGCTGGCTGGGTGGGATCGTGGCCGCTGTGATAGGCGGGTTGTTGGGCGGGTTGATTTTCGGCAACTTTGGGCCGGCGGCTACCGTTAGCGGTTGGACGCTCTCGTTCATCCCCGCGCTGTTAGGCGGCGTCATCTTCGCCTTTATCGTGCGCTTCCTCATGGGCGCGCAGACCCGCCGCACGCTCTGAGCAGGAGGCTCATTCTCATATGGCCCGAAGTCGAAAAGGCAAGAGCGACGCCCTCATGCTGGCGGGAATGCTGGCCAGGGGGGCCGTCGGGGCCGCAGTGATGCTCTTCTACACGCCCGTGAACGGCGAAGAGAACCGCAAACGCCTCAGCGAATGGGCGGGCCATCGCGCCGGAGAAGCGCGGGACAAAGCTGAAAGCGTGCTGCCCGGCAGCGATAAGAATGACAAATAGCGGACTTACATACAGGAATAGCGGAGCAAAGAGATGTTGACCGGAATCCGTACTGCTGTCAAATACTTCACAATCGGCCTGCTGGCGGGCCTGCTCTTCGCCCCACGCAAAGGCGACGAGACTCGCAAGCTGCTGGTCGAGCGTGGCAAGGACTACTTGCAAGAGGCCATGAACGTCGGCGAGCAACCGGCGTAGCAGGCATGAACAAGCCAGTTCTTGGACTTCGCCCAATTCAGGCTCTGAGCGCAGCGAATGGGGAAGCGGGGGCTAAATCCTCCCAGGAGGGAGCAACAACATAGCAACCGAGGCTCGGCCCAGCGCACAGCGGGTTGGAGGCTTGGGTGAAATTGACGACATCTTTATTACTGGATGAAGGAGGTGAGAGACAGATGCTTTGGGATATTATCTCTTGGTTGATAATTGGACTGATCGCCGGCTGGCTTGCCAGCATGATCATGGGCCGAGGCGGCTATGGGGTCGTGGGTGACATTATAGTGGGTATAATAGGGGCCATTATCGGTGGCTACCTTGCTAACCTGCTGTTCAATGTGGACGTGAACACCTTTAGCATACCCGGCGTCATCGTCGCGATAATCGGCGCTATCATCTTGATAGCAATCGTGCGCGCGCTGTCAGGCAACAGAACT
>JBBSGN010000756.1:0-2155 GCA_038254085.1 Chloroflexia bacterium
CGCACGTCCTCGTCGTTCAGATAGACGTTGACGAAGTTGCGGAGCTTGCCGTTGTCGCTGTAAATCTGCTTATGCAGGTCCGGGTATTGAGCGGTAAGCTGGGCCAGGGTCGAGTCTATGGTGCCACCCGGCACGCTTATCTCTTCTTGCCCATCCGTGTATTGCCGCAGAGCGGTAGGTATGAAAATAGTCGCCATGTATTTATGTCCTTTCTGTGGTGTATGTTATCCCTCTATGATTACCTCTTCTTCATCGAACGCGCTGCGGTCCTCGCGCAGCTTCCAGGCGTGCAAACCGGCGTTACGGCCCTCGCGCACCGACATGATGATGTAGCTCCAGGTTGTCCAGGCGGCGTGATCGCGGTCGTACTCCGAGGGGGTGGCCGGCGAGTCGGGGTGCGAATGGTACACGCCCAGCACGTCCAGGCGGTCCAACCGCGCCATTTTCTCGGCCTGCAACATCGCCTGGGGCGTGATCAGGAAACGGTGGTATCGTTCGCCGTCGCTGAACGAGTTCTCGATAGGCATCATTGTCTGTACGGTGCGACGGCCCTCCACCTCCTTGCCCAGCAGCACGCCGCACACCTCGTCGGGGTAGCCGCCTTCGCTATGCCGGACGATGGAGTCGAGAGCGCATTCCCGCAAGTAGAGTGTCATACTGTCTTTCCTCCTCTGGCTAGTCGCGGGAGCAAGCAGCTAACTAGGCTTCGTCCCAGAAGCTATCGCCCAGGTAGCGGCTCCCGCCGTCGGGCAGCACCGTCACCAGCACGCCCGAAGTGAGCGTTTGGGCCACCCGCACAGCGGCCAGCACGCCCGCGCCGCCGGACGGACCTGCCAGCACGCCTTCCAGCCGGGCCAATGCGCGGGCCATCGCCTGGGCCTCTTCGGTGCCTACTTCCATATGTATGTCGGCCAGGTCTGGATCATAGATGCCGGGCGCCAACGCGCTTGCCATGTGCTTCATCCCTTCAAGGCCGTGAAAGGCCGAGTTGGGCTGCACCTCTACGATCTCGATCAGTGGGTTATATTGCTGAAGCCGTTTGGCGGTCCCGACCAGCGTGCCGCCTGTGCCCACTGCTGCCACGAAGTGCGTCACACGCCCTTCGCTCTGCTGCCAGATTTCTGGCGCGGTGCCGTGATAGTGGGCCTGCCAGTTGGCCGGGTTGTTGTACTGGTCGGGGTAGAAGTATCGTTCCGGCGCTTGCGAGTGGCGGCGGTGTGCCTCCACTATCGCGCCGTCGGTGCCATCCGCCCCAGAGGTCTCTATTATGGCGGCCCCATACAGCTTGATCAGCCGCCTGCGCTCAGGGCTTGCCGTCGCGGGCAGGCATATCTCCACCGGGTAGCCCAACGCCGCCCCGATCATGGCGAGGGCGATACCGGTGTTGCCCGAACTGGCCTCAAGGATGGTCTTGCCCGGCACGAGCAATCCACGCCGCTCGCCGTCGCGCACCATGTACAGCGCGGCCCGGTCCTTCACCGAGCCGCCCGGATTGAACCATTCGGCCTTCGCGTAAAGCTCTACATTTGGGTGCAGGTTATAGTGCCTCTCGATTTGGGCGAGGCGCAACAGTGGCGTATTGCCAATCTGCGCGGTTATGTCACCCTCCTGGGGCGCACATTCAGTTGTGGGTACGAGCGTATTTAGCATATCAAACATACCTTAAGAACAGTGAGGGCCGGCCACGCGGCCAGCCCCCAAGAAGTAACAATATTCGCTGCCGTAACAGCGACGGCGCTGTTACGGACCTTATTTCCTCAAATAGGGAGTGGAGAGCCTGACCTCAACTTGCGAAGCTGACCACATGCGGTTACATGAGGCCAGCCCCAGACAGGAGCAACAGAGCGCGCGCCGGTCCGTCTCAGGGCTGGGGTCTATGAAGATCGAGGTTGTTGGGAGGTTATACATAGGTTTTCTAATGGCAGGTGTAGACTATAGTTTGTATGTAAACTATTATAGCAGGAAAATGGCAGGATGTCCAGGCGGCGGCACGTAGGGAGTGTTCGCGTTAATTTCTAAGAAACGGTCTGAAAACTATCAATTATGAGCCAAGTTCCTAACCATAAGACGTATCATCGCCACATAGATGAAGGCTTCACTCGTCTGTGGCAGCCGCTCGAAGTCTTTGGTCAAACGCCGTTGGCGGTTCAACCAA
>JBBSGN010000757.1:0-2154 GCA_038254085.1 Chloroflexia bacterium
GTACAGAATATCGAGAGTAACGCGGCTGTGGCCGACGAGCCCCGAACGGGAGAGGGGCTGGTTATAAAGAACCTGCATGTTAATGTAGAGGGGCAAGAGATACTGAAGGGCGTGGACCTGGCCGTGCGAGAGGGCGAGGTACATGCGCTCATGGGGCCTAACGGCTCCGGCAAGTCCACGCTGGTGAACGCCCTCATGGGCAACCCCACCTACCAGGTGATTTCGGGCACGGCCACCCTGGGCGGGGTGAACATCCTCGGCCTGCCACCGGACGAGCGGGCCAAAGTGGGCCTCTTCCTCGGCTTCCAGTACCCGTCCTCGATACCGGGCGTGAGCGTGGCTAACTTTATACGCACCGCCCTGGTGTCCCTCACCAAGCCCCGCGCCCGCAACGAGCAAGACCTCCTCACCGAGGGGGGCGAGGTGCGTGCCGACACCCAGGCGCAGCCGGACCAGGGTCTTGCCCAGCCCGGCTACGTGGGTCGCGGCGGCGTCAGAAAGTCCACCCCGGCGGTGAAGGACTTCCGCAAGAATCTGCGCGAGAAGTTGGCTCTCCTCAAAATGGACGACAGCTTCGCCACCCGCTATGTCAACGACGGCTTCTCCGGCGGCGAGAAGAAGCGCCTTGAGGTATTGCAGATGGCGATGCTCAAGCCCAAGATCGCCATGCTGGACGAGCCTGATTCGGGCCTCGATATTGACGCTGTGCGCGTGGTGGCCGAGGGCGTGAACAGTCTGCGTGGCCCCGAACTGGGCGTGCTGCTGGTGACCCACTATCAGCGCATACTTAATTACGTCAAGCCCGACTTTGTCCACATTATGATCAATGGCCGCATCGTGCGCTCCGGCGGCCCTGCGCTTGCCCAGGAGCTTGAGGCGCAGGGTTACGAGTGGGTACGTAAGGACATGGGCCTTGAGCCTGAGGAGTATGGCACACAGGGGGACGAGCATGACAACACTTAGTACCGTCAGTACCATCGCCCCCCGCGCTGAGGACACGCTTCAACAGCCCGGCCTCGTGCGCGATGCCGTAATCGCCCTCTCTGAGCGCAACGCAGAGCCGGACTGGCTGCGCGACTCGCGTCTGGAAGGCTGGCGCGCGTTCGAGGAGTTACCTCTGCCCCGATGGACCAAGGGCATCGCGCAGTGGTGGACCACCGACGTAAGCGCCCTTAATTTGGCCGAGATGCACCCCTTTGTACCTTCCAGTCTCACCTCCGAAGAGGCCAGGAACGCTGTTGCCCTGAGTGGCGACACCGAAGAAGCGGGCTGCCTGCTGGTGCAAAGCAATTCCGAGACCGCATACCTGCGAGTGCCGGACAACGTGAAGGCGCAAGGCGTGATTTTCTCATCGCTTGAAGACGCCGTTCGTGACCACCCCGACATCGTGCAGAAATATCTGCACAAGCTGGTCGCGCCCAACAAGGACAAGTTCGCAGCATTGCATACCGCCCTGTGGAGCGGCGGCGTCTTTCTCTACGTGCCTGAAGGCGCGAAGGTCGAGTTACCCGTCCACGTGGTCTACAGGCTGGACACACCCGGCGCGGTGGCATTGGGCCACACGCTGGTTGTGGCCGAGCGCGGGGCCGACGTGCGCTACATCGAGGAGTTCCAGTCCGAGGGCCTGGGCGAACAGGCGCTTCATTCGGGTGTAATAGAGGTCGCGGTGGGTGAGGACGCGAAGGTAGAGTTCACTTCGATGCAGGAGTGGGGCCGCAACGTCTACTCGTTCGCCACGCGCTATGCGGTCGTCGAGAAGGGCGGCCTGATGCACTGGGTCATGGGTGAGGTAGGCTCCAAGCTGATCAAGGCGCACGCCGAGACGCAGCTTGTGGGGACCGGAGCGCGGACCCTCACGCGAGGCATCTGCTTCACGGACGGCGACCAGCACTTCGACAACACCTCCAACACCCACCACGTAGCGGAAAACACCTTCGGCGACATCCTCTTCAAGGGCGCGCTCAGGGACGCATCGCGCCTCGGCTTCGAGGGGATCATCAAGGTGGATCATGGCGCCCAGCGCACCGACTCGTACCTGACGATGAACACCCTCTTCCTGAGCGAAGGGGCGCGGGCCAATTCGATCCCCGGCCTGGAAATCCTGGCCGACGACGTGCGATGCTCGCACGGCGCGACGGTCGGCACGGTGCAGGA
>JBBSGN010000758.1:0-2151 GCA_038254085.1 Chloroflexia bacterium
AGGACCTGTCTATCTTGCCGGTGGCATCAACTATTTCGGTAATGATGGCGTAGTTGACCTTGCTCTTGTCACTTCTATGCAAAACGGAGCACATATCCTAAAAGGCCAATGGCTGAGTAGGCCCGAATATCCGGGGCCTATCCTGATAAGAGGGCGGCAGCTTGATGGAAATAGCGCGGTCAACTTTCACTATGATCCAAGCTCGCCCGCACCGCGAGAAGAGATGCGCCTGGATGTCTACAATGACAGTAGCTCGACCGATTGGGGCTTTTGGCCCTCCAGTATCTTCATACCCGGCCCCGGCTGCTACGGCTTTCAAATAGAGGGGCTAGACTTCACCGAGACCATCGTCTTGAAGGCGGTTAATACGCCGCCTGCTGATGCCCCTCAGGAACCGATTCCCCAGGCAACCGAGAACGTACCTAACGCACCTACTCCAACCACTCTTCAGGTGGGGACCGTGGCCCCCGACTTCGAGACCACGAATGTTCTCACCAACCAACCAGTCAAGCTATCTTCGCTGCGTGGCAAGCCTACGGTCATCAACTTCTGGGGAACCTGGTGCCCACCCTGCCGCGACGAGTTGCCCGCGATACAGGAGGAATACGACAAACTCAAAGGGCAGGTCGAGTTCGTCAGCATCTCCTTCGGTCCACGGGATACGCCTGATATAGTGCGCCAGTTCCTCACCAAGAACAATTACACCTGGACTTTCCTCCATGGCAGCCAGGACTTACGGCTGCCAGATAACGGCGGGAATGGGCAGAACGTGATAGAGCTGTACAAAGTGGACACGGTACCCACCGCATACTTCCTGGATAAAGATGGGGTTATACGCGCAGTGCGTATCGGATCTAAGACCACTGACTATCTGGAATCCGACCTGAAGAAGGCTCGATAACCGCCCGAAGCGGATTCCTTTGTAAACACAAACAGCGAGATCGCAGGAGGTGATCTCGCTGTTTGTGTCCATTTAGACTACTTATGGCCCCGCGTTCTCCTTATAGTAAATACTGTACACGACGTTCGCCTTATCATCCGTCAGCAGCAGCGAGCCGTCCGGCCCCACAAGCGGGTCCACCGGGCGGCCCCACACGTCGCCGTTGGCGAGCCAGCCGGTGGCGAAGTCCTCTACCAACAGGTCGCCCGCCGATGTGTCGGGCTGGTTGTCCTTGAAGCGCACCCGCATCACCTTGTAGCCCACTGGCGACGAGCGGTTCCAACTGCCGTGCATAGCCACGAACGTATCGCCCTTGAACTGCGCCGGAAACTGGTTGCCCGTGTAGAAGGCCAGGCCGAGCGGGGCCATGTGGGCCTGCATCTTCACGGCGGGCGTGCCGGTCTTTTCGCAGTAGCCGGGGGGCACGTCCTGGGTCTTGTCGGGCACGCGGTCGCCGTAGCAGTAGGGCCAGCCGTAGTCCGCGCCCTCTTTCACGTTATAGATCGTCTCCGGCGGCACGTCATCGCCGATGCTGTCGCGCCCATTGTTGGTGGCCCATAGCTCGCCTGTGACCGGGTGGAACAGTATGCCGACCGCGTTACGCAGCCCCTTCGCGTACACTTCCTCGAACTTGCCGTCAGCCGAGTAGCGCGATATAGCCGCCCGCTTGGGGTTGGTCTCGTTGCAGACGTTGCACGACGACCCCGCCGACACGTACAGCTTGCCGTCTGGCCCGAAGGCAATCGTGCGGGTCGAATGCCCGCCGCCGGTGGGCAGGTCGTCCACAAAAACGTCGCGCTTGTCGGCCACGCCGTCTTTGTTGGTGTCTTCCAGCCGTATCACCTGGCCCTCGGTGGCGGCGTACACAGCGCCGTCCTTGAAGGCGATGCCCTGCACGCCAGGCAGGTTGTCGGCGAAGGTCCTCGCGCTGCCGGCCACCCCATCCTTGTCTGCGTCGGGCAGCGTGACCACCTTGCCGTCGCCCCGCACGGTCGCGTACACCAGGCTGTCCGGCGACAACCCCAGCCAGCGCACGCCGTTCAGCCCGGCTGCGTACACTTTTATGTGGAAGCCCGGCGGCAGGTTAATGGCGCGCTCGTCCACCAACACCCCTTTCCTGGTGGCGTCGGTGGTCTCGATGGTGATCGGGTTTAGCTTCAGAGGCTCTTTGGCCGCGGGAGCCTGCGTGGTCGGCTGAGGGCTGGTAGCTG
>JBBSGN010000759.1:0-2150 GCA_038254085.1 Chloroflexia bacterium
CACCCTCAGACAAGGCGGTCCCTTCCATATCTGGATGCCCAACAGATGCAATACTAGGCACGGCATCCCACTCTAGTCAACTTGAGGCTTACTCAGGGTCCTCTGAGTTGCCGAGAAGACCCCTCTTCTCGGCAGTTCGTGAATAGAGTTCGCAAGCCCTGATAGTGTCGCGAACAGCGGGAGGATTGCGAAGATTTGGCTAGTCCTCATTAGTGCCACAACTTGACCCGGGTCGTGCTGCTGGCTTTGCTAATCGTCAGAAGTCTGCTCAGGCGCTCGCCAGCGATGCCAGCACTGCAATAATCCCTATCACTAAAGCCACCATGATGATAATGTGACCTACCATTGCCAGCCAGCTGCCCGGAACTGTAATTCGTCTCATGGCCCTGTAGGCGAAGTAAGTCGCCAGCGGAGCAAGGATGAGATTGCCCAGGTGTAGAGTGTCGGCATAGACTGGCAGCGAGCTACAGGGGGGCGGGCAATAAATGATCGTCAGGCCATTGCCGCCAACCCAGAGCACATCGAACACCATCAGGCCAACCAACCAAGACTTCGCTCCCCCAACAGCCTTTGCGAAAACCCAAGCCCACCAGGTGTACAGTACTCCGATCAGCACGCTAAGCAAACTCTGCTGCACGCTGAAGCGTGATGACGACGACCCTAAGATAAGCCCAAAGTCAACCAAGGTATGCACCAGGCTGAAGCCCATCGCAGCCACAGCCAGAATAACCCAGAGCTGGCCCGGAGTGCCCACCGGTTGCCGAATCCTTCCCATACGGCTACCTCCTTCCGCAATCGGAGCCCAAGAGTCTACTCAAAGTTCGTAACACGCTCTAGTCCAGATCTGGACGACGTCTTCCAAATCGTCCTTCCCGACGGCGAGGGTAACTACGTGGTCTCGACGCGAGCCTCGCTGGTGGCCGTATTCACCGGGCTGCCGAGAGCACTTATTCTCGGAAACCTAGCCGTATCCGCATTCACCGTCGCGCATGCTTATGCACAACCTCGCCGGGTTTGAGGTTCGCTGTAGGGTATTACGCGGACATGCTCCGGCATGGCCAAAACACCTTGATCGCGCCTGAATAGTTATGCAGCCTTGCGAGCAACCCGGCGGCTGGTGAGTTGGGAAAGACCTTGTGACGTAGAGTAAAGCCGCCAGGTTGATATGCCTCACCCTACCCGCTACATCCCTACTCTACTCGAACCCGAACCAGCGCCGCCACCAGGACGCCCTCCGCTCCGCACGAGGTTCCTCTGCATCGCTGGCCGGTGTCCCGGTACTGGGCTCGGGCAAGCATACTGCGTCGTTACAAAGTGGCGGTTTAAGAGAGTGTTTTGTCGGTGCTTAGATACGAACGTGCTCGGCGCACCAGCCGTCGAGCTGGTCCATAACGTCGAGGAGATCGTCCTCCAGGTCTTCTTGCTCCCTATCGCGGAGCACCGTCCTGTAACGCTCGAAGATCGCGATCAGCTCCTCGCGAGTGTAGCCCCCTCCTTGCACCAACCTGAACGCGAGGTTGTGCACCTGGGGTAGGAAGGTCCCTGGGCGTGATTCCATAGCCAGCTCTTCGAGCCGCATTTCTACGTCGTTGTGGCGCGTCTTTTCCATCATAGTTCTACGGCCATTCTACACCAGCCACCATAGCTCGCGAGTTTCGTGCAAGACGCGCTGGTAGTGTTCGAAGGTCATTGTGTACGCTGGTCTAATGAAGCCGTGGGTGCCAGGCTTGGCGGGGTCCGGTAGATACTCCAACTCCTCGGGTAGTTCATCCGTGTCCATTGCGAACACCGGATCTTTGCCCGTGCCGTCAAATTCTGGAGGTCTGCGCCGCAAAGGGAGGTTCTCCGGGGGCGAAGGCGAAACTGACATTCCTTGCCGCGTCGAGAATACGTTGCCGCTGTCAAAAACACGAATGTCCCTACCTGGCCTCGCCCCCAAGTAGCGCGAAGTAGCGCCGATCTTTGGCAAGCCGTCTTCGTCTTCCTTCATGCCACGGCAGACTATCATCTCTTACTAACTATCTCAAAACTCCATGATCGGATAACATCTTCGGCATGATGCCCGCCAAAGGAGGCGCCGATGACCGAGAGCACGACCGAAGAGAAGCCCTTGCCCACCATCTGGCGCGTACCCGATGAGTTGTGGGAGA
>JBBSGN010000760.1:0-2148 GCA_038254085.1 Chloroflexia bacterium
CTAGACCTCCCCGCAGGAGGAAATTATCCATCCGACCTAGCAGAGCAGGTGCTCTCCACGATGGTATCGGTGCCGCAATCGGATGAGCCTAGTAGCAACCCCGTGGGATCGGAAGCAAGCCTGCGTCAAGCCGTGAAGGACTACTACGAGGCCGTCGACCGTGAGGACTGGAAGTACACCTACGACCAGTTGGATTCGCAGACTCGGCAGAGGTTTACCGAGACGGAGTGGAGACAGAAAAACCAGTATTACGCCAGCAACTATCCGCTGCAGCAATCCTCTCCGACTATAGGCTCGAAGGTTTCTCCAACCGTGGTGAACGTAGCGGTAAATCAGAGCTTCAAGAACGGAACCTCCCAGTCCCGAGACACCTACTTCGTCTATGAGGACGGCTCCTGGAAACACCGATTCTCCGATGAGGAGATTGACCTCTTCATGGCCGGCACCTCCTTCGAGCAATTCAAGAATGCCCGGTAGGCCGACTCTAACAGTGCTAGAGAGCGGCTAATTGGTCGCTATGAGATCACAAGTATCAAAAACTTCCAGCGCGTCCAATTCTACTTCGGGGCTTGACTTTACGGGGCAGGAGCGACGAGCAGGGATGGGTCGCTAACGTGAAGTCCAACGAGATAAGAGGCTTCGGCATCGACTCCTCGGAGGTAAGCAGGATGTCCGGCAACACGGTCGCTAGCGGTGCGAGCTTCGAGGACAAGAGCGAACTCTCGCTTCAACGATCGAGCGCAAGGAGCCTTGTAGATGCGCTTTGACTGACGAAGTAGGTGCATGAGGGCGGGTTTCGACAAGAGATGGTTGCTGCCATTTGGCATCCTTGCCATTTCGGCGCTGGTGGCGTTGGGCATCTTCGGTCTCGGGCTGCCTACAGTCGACCGTTCTTCTACTGAGGTGGTTCGGGAAGCTTCGGACCAGACAACCGAGACGAACGACGAGGCGGCGGTAACCGATTGTGGCGATGTCCTGGAGACCAACCACCTCTGCTCCCAGGAGCACCATCAAGAGGCGGTAAGCGAGCCGACCAGAACAGAGGAAGTAGCAACGGCGGATTGTTCTGGTGCTTCGGCGACCGATTATATTTGCTACCAGCAACGTTACCGAGATCTAGTCCGCGACTACGGGGTCGAAACTGCTTTCGCCGAGCTTAAGAATGAGTTACCTACAAACGAGTTCGCGAGGTCCAACTGCCACCTGCTGACTCACTTTATCGGTCGTGCCGCTGCTGATCTCTCCAGCGACGTTGGTACTGTATACAGCCATGGCGACAACTTCTGCGGATCGGGCTACTATCATGGGGCTATGGAGGCCATCGTGACCAAGATCGGGCCAGACAAGGTCCTGGAGGAGGCCAATACGCTTTGTGACAATCTAGACGGATACGAAAAATATTCTTTCTATCATTACAACTGCGCCCACGGACTCGGCCACGGCTTCATGGACATTAAAGATGACGAGCTGTTCAGTTCGCTCGGAACGTGTGATGCGTTGACAGATAGCTGGGAGAGGAACCGTTGCTATGGTGGGGTATTTATGGAGAACGTGGTAGCCAAAGACGACCCCGGTCATTCCTCCAAGTACCTCAAGGCCGATAAGCCCCTGTATCCTTGCGACGTTTTAGGGAACAGGTACAAGAACGAGTGCTACCAGAGGCAGACTTCGTATGCCCTGCAAACTCAAGGCAACGACTTCGCCAAGGTCTTTGATCTTTGCGCAAAGGCCGAGAACGATTTCCGGCCGGCGTGCTACCAGGGCCTGGGGTGGGATGCTTCCGTGCAGAGCCTCAAGCAGGACACCAGCAACGCGACCATAAGCGAGTCCACCCGGGTGCTGTGCACGCTGGGCGAGGACTATGAAGCCCGGTCCAACTGCGTCATTGGAGCGATCGAGTACTTTATCAGGGATCGTTACGATGATACGCTGGCCAGGGCGTTCTGCGACACTTTGAGCGCGGGCTTGCACCTCATGTGCCTCCAGGAAGCCGAAGAGTACTCCACAAACCTTCAATCTCCGTTAGAGCGAGTAGGAACATCGTCATAGCCACTTTTACCAACTCGGTCTTCAGAAGAGGAGGCTAAGGGTTGCGCGACGGCGAGTAGGCCGTAGGCCGGGCGGGGTTGCCCAGAGCGGCTTTTAGGC
>JBBSGN010000761.1:0-2148 GCA_038254085.1 Chloroflexia bacterium
AAAACACCTAATTAGCGTTCCCTTTGCCGCATCCCTATCCCTTTAGATAGGGTTACTGCCGGGCGGGTTATGGAAGCCACCCCTACGGATCAAAACGACATAGCTCCAGAACAGCAGCGGATCATTATCCCCAGCGTCAAGCGACCCCCAGGCGAACGGTATACCGCTGCTGGCAACTGTCGGGCTTATAGTATACTTATTTAGCATGGCAGCAACGGCAGGCATCGCCCAGATACTCTATCTCTTTGACAGAGCCTTCGACGGGACCGAATGGCATTCCCTCCTCGGCAATCTCAGGCCCGTCGCGCCTGACGACTGGCTTTGGGTCCCGCCGGGTGGTCGCCGCTCCATCCGCGATATCGTTGACCATGTTGGCTCCGCCAAGTTCCTCTACCAACATCATGCCTTCGGCGATGCCACCCTCTCCTGGGACGATCCTATCGTCGAAGGAGGCGACCGGGTCTCTACCATCGCTCCTGCCATCGACTGGCTGCGGGAGAACTATGATCGCCTGTGCCAAAGCATACTAACGCGGGGCGACGACGAGCTTCTACGCCCCCGGCCTAATTTCCGGGGCCAACTCAAAGAGACACGCTGGCTCATAGCCACTAGGATCGAGCACGACCTCTGCCACGCCGGCGACATCAACCACACCCGCTGCCTCCATCAGCAAGACGACGAATGATCTCCAGTCCGGTTTTCAAATGTAGTCCCGCCCGGGTATCACTGTGCGCATTCCGCACTGCAATCGACCCTGCAACACAAACTCTAAAGGAGAACTCATGTCAGATAACACGCCTAACACGCCAAACAACTGGAACCAGAATATTATCGAAGAATTCCGTGCCAACGGTGGTAAGGTAGGAGGTCCGTTTGCTGGCGGTCGCCTCCTCCTTTTGACGACCACCGGTGCCAAGACTGGGCGCCAGATCACCAACCCCCTCATGTACAACGAAGACGGGGACCGCCTGGTCGTCTTTGGCTCAAAGGGCGGCGCGCCAACCCACCCGGACTGGTATCACAACCTCCTTGCCAACCCGCAAGTAACGGTCGAGGTAGGGAACGAGACCTTCAAGGCCAAAGCCACCTCCCTCACAGGGGAGGAGCGAGACCGCATTTTCCAGAAGCAAGCCGAGGAGGTCCCTCAATTCGCCACATACCAGGAGAACATCACCCGTAAGATCCCAGCCATCGCGCTCGAAGGCATCGACTGATGCCACCCCATTCGGGCGAGCCTACTTGAAACAATGCGTATCCCTGATGCCCGCGTAAAGCACGACACTTAGTAGCCCGGGGCGATTACAAGCGGTACCTGTAAGACCCATCCTTATTTGGATAAGGATGGGTCTTACAAATAGGCCTCTGTTGCAGCAATCCGCCTTAGCCTGAACGAAGGCGTGTTGCGGGTCTGCGCGAATTGTATGGGCGCTCTCGCAGCACCTGCAAGCACGTCTTGCAAATGTCCAGCATGTACCCTGGCTGAGGCTGCTTGCCTGCAAAACCGGGCAACAGCCGCTTGATCTGCTCGAAGCTGCCTGTGATTGAGTGTCCATGAGCGCAAGTGCCCTGGGTTGCGTGTAGCGTCTGGCTTGCCCCTTGTGCGAAAGAAGTATCACAGCGTATGGGAAGCGCGGTCTTGGGGTAGTTGGGGGTTGCGCGCTTACTGGACTTGTATGGCATTGGAATGCTCCTTTACAATTGCTTTGGCCTGTGCTGTGGCCTGCCCTATTCGTTCAGTTGCCAGGCCGATGATATGCGGAGCGACGCTATCGTTTACTGGTGCTCGCTCTGAATTGCTTCTCGACCGCTAGCAGACTGTGCAGTTAGGTAAGCTTCAAGCTGGTCCTTACGTATGCGCCACAACTGCCCCGCGCCAATCTTAATGCCCGGCAACGTCCCTTCTCGAAGCAGCCTGCGGACGGTATAGGTGCTGAGCTTGAGAATGGAAGCAGCCTCGTCTGGTGTATATAACTCCAAATTACTTAACTCCTCTGCCCGCACGCGTTATCATAAGTTATATCAAAACACAACGGATAACAATATCATAACACAGATTCAGGGATATTACAATCTACCAGTATTATTAGGAGTGACGAAGGTTGCAGAGGGCACGCGGGGCAATAGCAACTGCTGACAGATTGTAGGTGC
>JBBSGN010000762.1:0-2147 GCA_038254085.1 Chloroflexia bacterium
CCCTCTATTCGGGCGCGCTGGCCCTTACCTTCCCGTCGCTGTACGAAGGCTTCGGGCTGCCGGTCCTTGAGGCGATGTCCTGCGGCACACCCGTGCTTGCCTCTACAGCTTCGTCCGTGCCCGAAGTGGTCGGCGATGCCGGAGTGCTGCTCGACCCACACAACCCTGCCGCCTGGGCCGGCGCGGTCCAACGTCTGACGAATGACGAAAGCCAGAGGGAAGAGTTATCGCGCAAGGGACTGGAGAGAGCCAGCCAGTTCACCTGGGAACGTTGCGCCAGGCAGACTCTAGAAGTACTGACGCTCGATAGACGATAGCCGGACGAAGGGCGAAGAACGACTAAGCTCCCTTCGTCCGCATTACCACGCTCTTATCTTAGTAGGCGTGATACGGATCGCCTCCGAATACTCTTTGGACATGGACTCGGCGGTCCAAGCATATTCCTTCAGTTTGGCGGCATACTTTTCGGCGTAGATAGGCAGGGTCGTGTTCACGCTATCGTGATCGGGCAGCGTAGCCGTACCCTCTATGACTACCACATCTCCACCGCCATGGGTGTCGTCGAGCGCCAGCACCACATTAGGGTTCTGGCGGAGATTGCGTATCTTCTGGTCGGGCTTGCTGAATATAAGTATTGCCTCTCCGTCCCACACGAACCACACGGGCACAAGGTGCGGCCTGCCATCCGGGCGCACCGTGCCCAGCCACATCATAGTATCCAGGCGCAGCCGCTCTTCGGCGTGGGCGTACCTGGGGTTGTTCAGGTCCAACATTTGATCCTCTCTAAGGCTAAACGGCCATAGACGTGCCTGCTAAATCAGGCATAAATATACCCTGGGGAACAACATACGGTTGAAGGACGTGTGATGGGTCGCGATCTCCCAGCATCTGTTTGCAAGCCGCCAGCACCTCGGCCTCTTTAAGGTACTGCATGCACGAGCCGTGGTGCAGAGTGCGACATGTGTCGTCTTCGTACTTGAAGTGCTTCCAGCAGCCGCCACAGGTAGGCTCCTTCTCGAAAGGCGCAACCAGCGACACGCCACCACTGAGGTCGTAAGGCCCAGTTACTTGCGGGTTAGTCGGCCCGAACAGCCCCACCCAGGGCACATCGAGCGCCCCGGCCATGTGGAGCAAGCCCGTATCCACGCCCACCACCAGGTCGCATCTGGAAAGCAGACCCGCCACGTTATCTAGCGTCGTGTGGACCGGGATGGCCCCCGAACTGGCAAAGGCCCGTTCCGTCGAGCCGCCCGGCTTGTCGGAGAAAAGCAGCGTTCGGTAGCCCATCTCGCGCAGATGCCGATCTAGAGAGAGCCAGTTCTGCATCGGCCAGCGCTTGATGACCATGTTAGACGACGGCACCAGCCCCACTATGCGCTCGCCATCCAGGTCATGCTCGGTCCAGAAGCGCGACGCCCAAAGCTTGCTGGCGGGCCGCAGCACCAGTCGAGGTTTGCGCTGGTCGCCAGTAATTACCAGTTCAAGCTCGCGCTCAATCTCGTTCGCCAGGTAATCGAGCGAATGCACCGCGCCCGGCACCAGGGGCACCTGTGGGGTCCAGTAGGCGCGGAAGTCCATCCCGCGCTCCCACTCGAAGAAGAAGTTGATAACAAGGTCGAAGGGGCCAAGCTCGCGGTCGAACATGGGGCCGGCCATCCAGGCGAGAAGCTTTTGAGGCAGGAGGGGGCGCAAAGCGACAGCCATTCGCCCAGGCTCATAGTCGAAGCCGGACGGCTTGACCACCTCGATGGTGGGGTCGTTGATAAGCTGGTTGCCATGCTCGGAGGCAGCCACGGTGAACGCCGCCACGGGAAACCGGCGTTTGAGCGCAGCCAGCAGCGGCTGCACGTTTATAAAGTCCCCTATCCCGTCAGCGAAAGGGATAACAAGTATCGTGTCTGCCCGCATACTGTCTTTTGCTCCTCTGTACCGCGTGCTGCAACCAGCACCTGAGATTCTACCATATAGGGTGTAATAGCAACAAGCGGCTTGCGGTGGATGGCTCCGCCAACAATGAAGGGCTAACCAAGAATACCCTAAACACAAAGACGCAAAGGACGCAAAGGACGCGCAAAGATTAAGTAGGGGTTCTTCACTAGCAACTAGCAACTAACAACTAACAACTAGGCGGCAAGGAGAAATCAGCA
>JBBSGN010000763.1:0-2140 GCA_038254085.1 Chloroflexia bacterium
AGATATTGCCTTTGGGAAAGATGGCACGAGCGACACGGACAGTTTCTGTGGGCACAGAATAGCTGACCTCGGACGGGAGAGACATAGCATACCTCCTGGCGATGTACTTCATAAACGAGGAAGACACATGGTGCCATGATTATACAAAGATTGCTCGAAGGATCGAGTGCAGACCTTGAGTCTTCCTCTATCAACCATTCGCCAGCAGTATCCAAAGTGGCCCAGAACCACTAAGCGGGGTAAGCCCGGTAAGTAGCCAGCACAAAATAGATTACATATAATTTAGCAAAGTACCATTGACATGGGTACTTTGCTCATGTATAATTAGCCCGTTGACTCGTAGCGTAGAAAAGGGGTAGCCATTAGAGGGGTAAAAATGGATAGCATGGATAGCGAGGAGAGGGAGTTGACTTTGCACCCGGATAGGCAGGGCCTGCGCATGGTGCTGGGCGAACTGGAAGCTGACATCATGGATGTAATCTGGCAGCAACTCGATGGAGGTTGGTGTACGGTGCGCGATGTGTACGAGATCATGCTTGCCGAGCGCCATATCGCCTATACGACGGTTATGAACACCATGACCCGCTTGGCGAAGAAAGGCGTGCTTGAAAGCACCAAACGAGACCAGGCTTACCTCTACCGACCTCACCAAAGCCGTGAGGCCTTTATCCATGGGGTCGTGGGCCACGTGCTTGATCGACTTCTAGTGCAGTTTGGTGGCCCTACCGAGGCAGCTCTGGCCGGCTACGTTGTGGAGCACCCAGGGAACGAGAATAAGGTTGCTGATCTGCTGGACGAGATTTCTCAGCGCCGGGCCAAGAGCGATTCGCGCCCCCCCGCCGAGAATCAAAACTGATGCACACCCTGCTGATTCTTTTCTCGCTAGGTCTGGCGCTGGGAGGCAGCCTCCTGTGCGCAAGCCTGCTTCGCCTGACGCGCTCTTCCCGCAGCCGCCGCGCTCTACAAGGAGCCGGGCTGCTCCTGCCGGCGGTTGTGCTGGGACTGCTTACCTCGGTCATGGTTCATTTTCTATCGCAGCTCTGCTTTCAGATGGCGCCTCGGCTTGATGCAGCTGTCGCCCAGACTCTTTCGATTATAGGTGCGCTGGGTATCATGGCAGCAATTACGCTAAATGGGACGCGCGCCGTGCTCCTCCCTGTGCATTTGCGGCGACACACCTGGCAAGCCCCCGCATGGTTAGAGACAAGGATAGCTCAACTGGTAGCCGGCACGGGACTACGGTATGCTCCTCGTGCCCGTGTGGCCGCCGATCCTCGACCCTGGGCTTTAGTGGCCGGGGTCTTCAAGCCTCATCTGGTAGTATCAAGTGGACTGGTCGCGCTTCTTGATAGCGAGGAACTGGAAGCAGTGCTGTGCCACGAGTTATTGCATATCCACCGAGGCGACCTCTGGTGGACCGCGATCGGGGGCGTGCTGCGTGACCTCACCTGGTTCCTGCCTGCCACGCGCCGCCTCTACCGGCTCTTGCTTACGGAGCAAGAGGTGGCGTGTGACGACGGCGTGCTGGGCGAGCCGAGGAGACTGGCCTTGGCTAGCGCGCTGGCCCGTGTCTGGCAGGCGGAGATCAGCCAGGGCTTGGCCGGTGCGGCCCCGCGTGGAGCGCTTGCTCTCTCTTCACCCGATCACTCAGCTCGCTTGGAAGCGCGGGTGCGGCGATTGCTGGACCATCCGGGTATAGCTACAATCTCGACCTCCCGTCGCGGCCTGCTGGTTGTGGCGGCGGTGTTGGGTCTGTTAGTGCCCGCGCAGTTGCTGGCGACTCTGCTTACAATGAGCAGCATGGGGTGCGGTATATACGGATTCTTGTCGACGGTAATACAAACGGCAATACACTAGTACACTAAGCATCAAGGAGCATAACATAGTGGGCTGGATGATTTACATTGTTGCAGTGCTCGTGGTGAGTGGCGTGATAGGGATGCATCTCCGCTGCTTTGCCGAGGCGTACACCGAGATGACCGGTATGATGGCCGGCATGACTATGGGCATGCTCAACGGGTTCGTGCTCGGCTACGCAGCTGCGGGTGCCGTTGGCGCCTCGGCGACAGGCGCGATGTTCTGGGGCAATCTGTTCGGCATCCTGATGGGCCTCACTCTAGGGGTCTACTTCGGGCGGCCC
>JBBSGN010000764.1:0-2139 GCA_038254085.1 Chloroflexia bacterium
TAATCGGCCAGGGTCTCAGCGAAACGCTGGGAGAGGCGGCGGGCTATTTGGCGGCTGTTATCTTGATCGTGATTGGCCTGCTGGCTATCCGTGAGGCGCTTTCAGACAAGGATGACCAAGCCGATGTCCTCGCCTCCGTCCAAGACAGAAACCTCTTCCTTACCGGCCTCTCGGTCAGCCTGGACGAACTGGCCGTCGGCTTCTCGCTCGGCGTACTAAAGGTGCCGGTGGGCCTGGCGGTGGGCTATATCGCTGCCCAGGCATTCGCCCTCACCTTTGTTGGCCTCTTCCTGGGCCGGCGGCTCGGCGAGCGGATAGGCGAGCGGGCGGAACTGGCCTCCGGCGTGGTGCTTACCCTGTTGGGCGTGGCCCTCCTGATCAGCGAGGCCACCGGCAGCCACCTAGTATGAGTACCGAGTGCCGAGCGCCGAGCGCCGAGTACCGAGTGCCGAGTGATAAAAGCTACTCGGTACTCATACTTCATTCCACCTTAAGCGGCCTCATGCTGGCCGGCGCCCCGCTCCTAGATTGTATTGGACCTAGATTGTATTGGACTTCATTTACCAGGAACGCTTGCTTGTTCAGGTCGCGTAGTTGGCCGATGTGATCAACAGCGATGTCGGGGTCGGGTGTTGTGTATTGCTTGGGGTCGTGGGCGTAATGCCCCTGCTTGACCCACACGGTAGTCAGGCAATAGTCCATAAACTTCTTGGCGCCAGCCAGTATCTTCTCTTTGTCGTCCACCAGCACATAATGCTCGGCGGGCAGTCGGCGCATCACGTCCTCGAAACAGGTCTCTTTATGGGTGTATATCAATACGTCGGCGGGGCCACCCACAGCCTGCGTCAGCCCGGCGCTGGCTATCTTGCGCGGCTGGTAGTCCTCGTCGCCGTCTGACAGGACAGCCACCTCTCCAAGGGTGGTGAGGTACTTAAGCGCGGCGAAAGCGCCTGGGTAAACATAGTCGCGGTAGGGCCAGTTGTTTATCAGGGCGGCCGCTTTCTCGGCGACCTGCTTGGCCTCCCAGCTATCCGCAAACCGCTTTAGGGTCTCAGGATAGCTCACTACGTCCAGTTCCTTGCGCACTTCCTCGTACAGCGCCCAGAAACGCTCCGACCCCTGTTTTCCCAGCAACCTCAATAGGGCCGCCTGCATATCAGCCTTCACGCGGTCGTTATCAAGTAGTGTGTTGTCCACGTCGAGCAGGAATACCAACCCAAACTTCTGTTTGTCAGCCATGCGCGTACCCCTATATACTGTTCGTTAACCGTTTGTTAACCGCGACAGGATGAGCGAGAACCGTGCCACTGGAAGTGTAAAGCTGGGTGAAAAACCGCATAGAGACGTAAAACGCAAAATGTAAGGAGGCTGCTTCTTACGCTTTACATTTCACGTTTTACGCTTTACGCTTCGTACCAACCCGACAGTTGAAGGTAGCAGCGCTCTTCCAGGTCTGAGTCTTCATGTTGCCACCACCGGGCCAGGGAGACGCGGACCAGGGACCCACAGGGGATTCTGTCTGTGGGTGGGGCGTAACCGACGTAGGGGAGGCGGCGCACGCCATCTTTGCGCGGGTAGCGATAATAGATCTTGTTGTTGGCTAGCTCTTTGGCGAGCGGTTGGTCGGGAAGCCAGTAGCCGGTGCTACAACCGGGCACGCCCATGATCTCGTCAATGTGCCGCACCTCGACCCCTTGTTCGGCCAGGGCCGCACCCACCAATTTGCTGCGGTGGCACTCTTCGGGCCTGCCTTCACTGCACATAAGCGCCACACGATAGCCTTTTTCAAGGGCGATGTGGAGGCGTTTGATTCCTTCCTGAAAGAAGGATTTCTGGCGGCAGATAGCATAGTCCACCTTGCCGTTCACGTAGCAGCTTTTGTCGTTGGGCCGCCCACCCAACGTATCGCCCATGAAGACGTAACCAACGCCCTCATGCTTCAGCCGCTTCTCCAGGTTGTCCCGCGAAAACTCAGGCTTATAGCTCGAATAGGGCTGCGAGCGGATGTCCGCCACGAACTCTACCTTATAGGACCGAAGTGCGGTTACAAGCTCCTCGACTGTGCGGGAGCCGTAGCCTATGGTGTAGATCGCGCCTTCTTTCATGGTCTTGTGTCTTGACTGTGCCTGAATATAGCTA
>JBBSGN010000765.1:0-2139 GCA_038254085.1 Chloroflexia bacterium
ACCCACCCGGCCCCCCGCGTGATAGCCGAAATAAAGCGCCGCAGCCCCTCTAAGGGCCGGTTGCGCCCTGACCTTGATCCAGGCCAGATAGCGCGGACTTACGAGGAGAACGGCGCGGCGGCTATATCGGCGCTGGCCGACAGCCGCTTCTTCGGCGGCTCACTGGACGATTTGCGGGAGGCTCGCCGGGCCGTGTCCATGCCAGTTCTGTGCAAAGAGTTCATCATAGACCCTTATCAGCTATACGAGGCCCGGATAGCCGGTGCGGACGCGGTGCTGCTGATAGCGGCTGTGCTTGACGACGAGCAATTACGCGAGTATCGAGAGTTTGCCGCCGGCCTGGGCATGGCCGCGCTGGTGGAGGTCCATTCCGAAACCGAGCTAAAAGCGGCGCTCCGCTCGTCTGCGGATGTAATCGGCATCAACAACCGCGACCTACGCACATTCACAGTTAGCCTGGATACTACCCGCGCGCTCTTGCCCCTGGTTCCACCCGAGGTGATAACGGTCAGTGAGAGCGGCATCCATACAGCTTCGGACAGGGAGATGATGGCAGAGTTGGGCGTGGACGCGCTACTTGTGGGCGAGGGGCTTTTGACAGCGCCAGATGTGGCGGCTGCAACCAGAGAGATTTGCGGTGTACCGGCCTCGATACCCAGCGTGAGCGTGCGATGAACGCGCAAGCAGCGCCGACTGGCTTTACAAGCATGAGGACGACAGGCCCCGCCGTCAAGATATGCGGCGTCATGCGGCCTGAGCACGCTCGCCTCGCCGCCGAATGTGGGGCGGACATGATCGGCGTAGTGTTCGCCAGGAGTCGCAGGCAGCTATCCGTAGAGGCAGCGAAAGACATCCGCAAGGCATTGGATAACCTCGAAAAGAGACCACTCCTCGTCGGCGTGTTCGTAAACGAAACACCGCAACGCATAAGAGAAATTGCCCGCGAGGTCGGACTGGACGTGATCCAGTTGAGCGGCGACGAAACGCCCTCACTCGTTGCGGAATGCGCCCAGGACTACCCCGTAATCAAAGCGGTGCGCTTTCCGTCTGACGCGGCGTTGGAAGAAGCACTGGGTATCCTGGATAGTTATGTGGTTGGCGGCTCGGACGGGAGAATACGCCTGCTGGTGGACGCGCACCAACCGGGCGAGTACGGAGGCACCGGCCAGGTAGCCGATTGGTCGCTCGCCGCGCAGCTTGCCTCACAACGAGATATTATTCTGGCAGGCGGCCTCAACCCCAGCAACGTCGCCGAGGCGATAAGAGCCGTCCCGCCCTGGGGAGTCGACGTGAGCAGTGGCGTCGAAAGCGGCGGGGTGAAAGACCCAGGATTGATAGAGGAGTTTATAGCTTCAGCGAAGCAAACAGATAGGGCTTTAGACGGCGCTGCTCGGATTTGTCATTCCGAGCCTGCGAGGAATCAGTCGGGGATAGTAGGATGTTCAGGGTAGAGGGGAAGTGCTAGCCGAGTAATTGCTAGAGATAGTGATTCCGAGCGCAGCGAGGAATGACAAGCCCCAACTTGGTTCTTGTATACCAAGCCTGGGTCTTACGTAGAAAGGGTACACAGATGATTACTACAGCAGAACTAACAACACCCGAAAACAAACAGGCATACAACCTGCCCGACGCGCAGGGGCACTTCGGCCAGTTTGGGGGCAAGTACGCACCCGAGGTGCTGATGCCCGCCCTCGAAGAGCTAGAGGAGGCTTACGCGAGTTGCAAGGCCGATCCTCAGTTCATGCAAGAATTACGCAACCTGGAAAAGCACTATGTGGGTCGGCCCACGCCTCTCTATTTCGCGCAGGGTCTGACGCGCGAGGCGGGCGGAGCGCGCATCTACCTGAAGCGCGAAGACCTGGCGCACACGGGCGCGCACAAAATAAACAACGCGCTCGGGCAGGCTCTTTTAGCCAGGAGGATGGGCAAGCGCCGCATCATTGCCGAGACGGGCGCGGGCCAGCACGGGGTCGCCGTCGCCACCGTGTGCGCCATGCTTGGCCTCGACTGCGTGGTGTACATGGGCGAGGTGGACATACAGCGCCAGTCGCTCAACGTCTTCAGAATGAAACTACTGGGCGCCGAGGTGCGCCCCGTCTCCTCCGGCAGCCGTACCCTCAAAGATGCCATCAACGAGGC
>JBBSGN010000766.1:0-2129 GCA_038254085.1 Chloroflexia bacterium
AGGGCGACCAACTGGTGGTGGGCATCGGCTAATAGTCTGCGCTCGTAGTCAAGCAGGTGCGGAATCGGCGGCATCGTATGTTGATTCAATTCGTCAAGTCTCTCGTCAAGCAGCAGGTAGGCAAGGAACTGCGCGTCAAACTGCCTTATGTGGTACTCGAACCACGTAGAGTGTATGTTGTTGTACGCGCTTTTTAGATCTGCAATCGAAGGGGACACCCACACCGACTTGCAGAGCGCGTAAGCCTCTCCGCGAATACTGCTCATATTCCCTTTTCCCTCATAGTTCTGCGTACTAATTCCTCAACTACTTCTTTCGTTAGCGCCGAGCGTTCATCAAGAGGCTGTTCAATTTGATGCACGAACTGCAACCGCGATCCTTCAATTCGGTTCAATACAAGGTTGGGAAGGTACCGCCGACAGATGTCTAAGAATCGCTCAATTACCAGCCGCTCACCCGTGTCATCACGCCGAACAAATGGGTTCCAGATTTCCGGGCTGTATCTTGACAAGCTGCCGAGGGCAAATAGCCCCATAAGCATCAATATTATCTGATCTGGGCTGAGAAGCTTGTCATTTTTCACATGGGCCAATTGCAGGTGCTTTTGCCCGAGAGTCGAATAAGTACCAATGTCCTCGGAACCGGGACGAGGGTGTAGCGAAACGTAGTCTGGGAGAGCGGAACCCTGAACAGGAAGGTAAGCTGTTTTGCAGCCGACGACTCTTGCGAAGATGAGGCCGCCTGGGTGTTTGGCTATCTCGCTTGCGGCTACACGCTCGACTTGCGAGTTTGGCTTTCGAACAACTTGGACAAGGACAGTGTAAGGTTCTGAGCCTTGGTAGCAACTCTCGAAATCTAGCTTTAGATCGGGGATGGATGCCAGTACCTCCTCAAGTGTCCACGCCCAGCTGAGTCCACCACGTAAGTCGCACCCACTTGAAAAGACTCCCGCATAATGGTGCAGGCCACTGTCCGCCGTGTTCTGTGGGACTATCCGCGTATGTGCAATTCTATGACCAGCACCAAACCTCAGTTGCATGCCGTGCCGACCAACCGCGTGACGGCTACCAATTAGAAGGGCTGCTGCGCCAGCCAGGAGGCTGGTCGCCCCGTAGTAGAGAAGCAAGGGGTCAATATCCAGCATTGCACTATTGGTGGCCGTAAAGTACGCCTCGGCCTGCCGAAAGGATCCTGCAATGAACTCAACCAGCGTGTCCTCTGGGCTATTATTGCCGCGTCTCGACAGAAAGCTCCGGATGTTAGTAGGATAGCCGAATCGCGCCAGCCGTCTCCACTGTTCCACCCCGGGATTCTCTGTTTGTATCAGTGTCGTATTCACTGAACAAATAATAGCACACTTGTGTCAATCATGCAGAGTTCTCCACAAAGATGCATATAAACATATTCTATTGATGCCCTCTCCGTTACTATACAATTAGGGTATTAACCAACCGTAAAACAACATGCCTTATCCAGTGGGGATTGCCGTGCCATTTATGGGCCGCGTTCGGGTTAGTCTCAACTGTTGGTCTTGAACTGTTAATCCTATACCGATCCTCGACCACCGCTTCTCATTGACATTTTCCGGTCTAAGCTATATAGATAAATGCCTATATCAAATAACCGATAGGGGGAACAACAAATGGCGGTTGCATTACCTAAACGGAGCGACGTTGAGGAGAAGTATACCTGGAACCTGGAGAGTATCTATCCCGACCAGGAGGCGTGGAATGCCGATGCGCGACGGGTCGAGGAGGCGATGCCCCGGCTGGAGAGTTACAAGGGGCACCTGGGCGATTCGGCGGAGAAGCTGCTCGGATGGTTCCGCGAGTTGGAGGCGGACATGCCGTTAGTGGGCCACCTGGTTGTCTACTCGAATATGCTGCACGACAGCGACACCACCAACCAAACGGCCAGCGCCCTCAAAGACAAGGCGCGCGGCATCCAGGCGCGTTTTGCCGCAGCCACCGCCTTCGCCGAGCCGGAACTGCTTGCCATACCACAAGAGCGCATAGAGCAATTCATGTCTGAAGAGCCTGCTTTGCAGGTTTATCGCCACTATTTCGACATGCTTAGGAAGCGGGAAGGCCACATTCGCTCGCCCGAAGTGGAAGCGGTGCTGGCGATGG
>JBBSGN010000767.1:0-2127 GCA_038254085.1 Chloroflexia bacterium
AGAAGCTCCGATTGTATCTTATTCGCCTCCGACGACTGTTGGGCCTGCCAGCAGCGGTTCTCGTAGCAATTCACTATATGCTCGCACGCCTCTTCCACCGAGTCGGTCATTATGAGCAGTTTCAGGTCGTCCGCGGCAATCTTTTTCTCCACCAACATCCTCTCCTTGATCCAGGCAATCAGTCCGCCCCAGTACTCACTGCCGAACAGGATCAGAGGGAAGTTGCGCACCTTGCCGGTCTGGATCAAGGTCAGTGCCTCGAAAAGCTCGTCCATCGTGCCGAAACCGCCAGGGAAAATTACGAACGCCTCCGAGTACTTCATAAACATAGTCTTGCGAACGAAGAAGTAGCGGAAGTTGATTGATATATCCACATATTGGTTGGTTCCTTGCTCGAACGGCAACTCTATATTGCAACCAATAGAGATACCGCTCGCCTCTTTCGCTCCCTTGTTGGCGGCCTCCATGATGCCCGGCCCACCCCCCGTGATAATCGCAAAACCCTTCTCGGCCAGCATTTGCGCCAGTTGCACTGCGGCCTTGTACATAGGGTCGTCGTGAGTAATGCGCGCCGACCCGAACATCGTCACCGCCGCGCCCAACGTTGCCAGAGTGTCGAACCCGTTCACGAACTCGCCCATGATCCGCAGCACCCGCCATGTGTCCGAGCGCGTAAAGTCACCCGGCTGGGGGGCCGGCCTCCTCAGAAGCTCTTCATCCTCCGTCGGCGCGCCCATCCTGCTGGCCCGGTTCAGCGTCATGTTCGGCTTGAGTGCAGCGTTGCGCGCCTGCAACTCCTCTCCGCTCGCCGTCGGAGGCTTGCGTGGGACGCCTACTTGCCTCCTGGCAATATTTTCCTGTTCTTTATCGTCGTCGTTAGACCTCGGCATAATGCCACCACCTTCTGCTCACTATAAGAGCGCAAATTTGTTGAGCGGATTCCCAAACGGCAGAAATCGTGCCAAGAAACGGACTCGTAAAACGTAAGACGTAAAGCGTAAGGCGTAAAAGGGGGGACCCCCCCTTTTACGTTTTACTTCCTCAACCCCGCAAAAATATCTCCTCTTGCTTCCGGCGTATTAGGGAGTGGAACCCCGGCGGCTAACATGAAATGCTCGTGTGAGCGCATAGTTTCCTGCATATCGGGGGGCAGTTTGTTGAGCGGCGAATTGGGGTCCATTTGCGTGCGGTGGTGCCTGACGCTCCGCTCCTTGACCGGCATCCACTTCCGCACATCAACAGCATTGGTTATCTCCTCGTCGGTCAGGCCGTACTTGTCAAAATCAAGCCCGCGAAAGCCGGTCTCCAGATTCTGCTCCTCGATGAAACTGCTAAACTGCTTCATCCAACTGCGCGGGAAAGACGAATAATAGAGCCGCGCCGTCTGCCAGGGCTGGCCCGCTTCCGGGAATTGACTTGCGTCGGCAGCCGCGCTGAAGGCCAGCGTGGTCAGTCTCGAAATGGTCAGATGATCGGGGTGGCCGTAGCCTCCCGTCGGCTCGAACGTGACCATAACCGTCGGCTTGAATTGGCGCACGATCTTGACGATCTTGCCCAGCGCTTCCTTCTCGTCGGCGCGGTATAGCGAGGCGGGGTCGTCGTTCTCCGGCGTGCCAATCATGCCTGAATCCCGATAGTCAAGGAACCACAGGTGCTTCACCCCTATCACCACCGCTGCCGCCCGCATCTCGCCTTCCCTAACCTGCCCTAGCGTGTCAGGTGTGGCAAGGGCCGGGTCGGCGATCTCGCCCACCTCTCCCCGCGTCGCGCAAATCAGCCCCGTCCGTATCCCAACCGCCGCCGCCTGTGCGAACGTCCCACTCACGAGTTGCTCATCATCAGGGTGCGCGTATACTCCCAGCAGCCCTAAATTCTGCGCTCTATCTGCCATCGTATTTATACCTCTTTATATAATTCTCGCAAGCCGAGGTGAAAAAGCTCTACTCATAGCGCAGCCTTGCTGCTACCATTGTACAACACCTACTGTACAACACCTACACACCTACACACCTACACTTTCACACTTTCACACTTTGGCGCTGATTGGGTTGCTTCTAACCGCCAAGGCGCCAAGATGATTAGAAGCCATCTCGTAAACAAGAGCTATCCCTATAGCCAGCGTACTAT
>JBBSGN010000768.1:0-2127 GCA_038254085.1 Chloroflexia bacterium
GACTGGCTCTCCGGGTTGAGAGCGTGCTCCCACTCGAACGTAATCACTTTGTTGTTGTCCTTGTCAAGCATCCCCATCTTCATCGCGCCATAGGCCACCGCCCGCGCTATAGTGTCGCGCTGCGCGTCATTCAGGTTGCGCGACTGCTCGGCCTCCTTCGCGTCCACCACGGCGCGCGCCCTCAGTATGGCCTCCCGCTCGAACGCCTCGTATTGGGGAGCGCCACCCTTGCGCGATGAGATCGCACCGCCCGGTGTGGTAACGCGCTCATACGCCAGATGGTAGCACTTCTCCGCCTGGGGGAAGCCCCACAACTCGAGTACCTTGAATATCTGCTGTAAGTAGAGAGATTGCGCTGTATCAACCACGTAGAGCGCACGGTCCACGTGCCAATCGTTGAACTTGCGGCGGGCCAATTCGAGGTCTTTGGTCGCGTACAGCGACGTGCTGTCCGAGCGCAGCGCCACCAGCACGCGCCAGGCCTCTTTCGGCTCGGTGCTGCCGTCCTTGTTCGTCTTGAATAGCTCTTTGTGGTACTTTTTGCTCAGTTCGGGGTTGGCGCGCAACTGATTGTCTAACCGCACGATCACCGGCCCACCCTGCGGGCGCAGGTCCTCGGCTATACCCAGCTTGATTAGCTCCTCGACCACCTCTTTGCCTGGATGCTCCACCTTGCTCTCAAAGAACCAGGCGTCGAACGTTATCCCCAGGTCGCCGAATATGCGCTCGAACATGTCGAGGCTCCACTGCCGCGTCCTCTCCCACAGCGCCACCAGCTCCGGCTCCCGCGCCTCCCACCTAGCGAACATTCGCTTGATCTCGGCCTGCCACCCCGGCACCCGGTCCCACCACTCGATGTGCGCGTCCAGCTTCTCGTAATCGCGGCGCAGGTCATCTAAGGGGTCGGGGGTCAGAGGCCGTGTGCCAGAGACGCTAGGGATCAAGGTGTCGCCTTGCTCTTCGATGTTCTCGACCAGGTAGCCCGCCACGACTGCGCGTTCATGCACGCTGGCGCTCTCTCGATTGGCTGTGTCTAAGGTTGAAGTTTGGCTAACCAGCGCGCGGCCAAGCTCGGTCCACAGGTTCGGTATGATGTGGTCCTGCGCCGCCATGACGCTCGCCCAGTCGGGGCCGTCCCGCGTAAGGAGCGTATCGACTATCTGGCGGGCGTAAGGCTCGTCGTCCGGGCTGCTGTCGGCTATAGCTTGCAACGTGTTGGTCAGTTGGGCGGCAATCGCCGGGTCGGCCTTGGCGGCTTCCTCGATCAGGCCGACCATGTTGTTGCGGTGCTCGAGTCTCGATGTAGCGTCTACGTACAGCTTCTCCAGCCACGCGCCTCGCTCGGTATCCGGCTCCTGGCCTTTGTAGAAGTTGGTATAGACCCACAGCGTTCTCATCACATGCAGGCCAATATCGCCCAGGTAGGTCGCACCGACCGTATCGAAGCCCGCGCACTTCAGTATGTTGAAGATCGCGGCGCCCAGCACCACGTTGCGTAGATGCCCCACGTGCATCGCCTTGTGCGTGTTCAGGTTGGCGTACTCCACCATCACCCGCTCGCCCTTGTCGGGCCAGCACCCGTATCCTTCACCCTGCGACAGCACCTGGCTTATTACGCGGTTGGCGTACCAGTTTTTGCCAACGTAGAAGTTGACATAACTGTTAACTGCTTCTACCTGCTCCAATTGTGGCAGCTTCGGTATGGCGTTCACCACCCGCTCGGCTATCTCCTGCGGGCTGCCTTTCGCGCCCTGCCGTCGCAACTGGAAGGCCACAGCCGATCCGAATCCCCACGCCCCCTCCAACGGAATAGGGCGCAAGGCCAAATCGAGACCATCGGTGCTGTGCCCAAGAGAGCGTATCGCATCTCCCAGGGTGCGCACAATCTCGGCCTGCAAGTCGCCGGAAGGAGAAGCATTCACATTAGCGGGGCTCTTTATCATTCTGTTATATTCCTGTCTTTTCGTTTTGCTCATTTAGTAGGTACAAACGCCATTATAAACGGGCGGGCGGTAACGGGCAAGACTCGCGCGGTATTAGTAAATGTTACGTGTTTATGAATAACACATAAGATCGAGTCAGACCTGGTTTTTTTTCACCCGTAACCAAAAAATAAAATGCAAAGCC
>JBBSGN010000769.1:0-2108 GCA_038254085.1 Chloroflexia bacterium
CCGGTTGTAGCCTCGAAATCTCAGGCTACGTAAAACATATTGAGTAGCTCTCATAGTGCAAACCTAATTGCATTGGGGCAACAATGCATCAGTGAAAAACTGTAGAAGCTGCACGGCTTTAGCCGTTGCGGAGTTGTCACCTAACCGGGACCAGTCCTCTGCGCTCAGATCAATACAGCTTTCGTCCGGGATAGCGACCAATTGGCGAGGTCCCCTGGCGAGATTCGCTCTGTTGATAGGCGTGCCTGTTCGTTTCGTGGTTATAACGCAAACATCGTCGAAAGCGTAATGCTCATCTTCCTTCGTTGGGACCAGCCGGATGGAGTTGCGTTGTCGCCGTGCCGCAGCGCGTCCCTCGGCTTTCATGCCCCTGTTGCTGCCGAACCACACTCCTGCCCGGTCGTCCACAAGTACCCGTTCCCAACCGAACGCTCCCGCTGAACGGATCGAGCTACCAAGCTCTACATGATCTCCTGCCCCAATCATCATCAACTCAGGGCGTCGCTTGCTTGGGTGGGCACTTACCAGGAGCTTCGCGCCGCCGCCCCGCGAGATGTAGTAAAGCGCGACAGCCGCGGCCGCAGCCACGTTTAAGCAATTCAGCGTGTGCGAGAACATCGGAATCTGGACGCTATAATCGGCAATTGCCTCAATGTCCTTCCCGATACCTCGCCGCTCGTTTCCTACTACCACCGCCGGTTGCCAGCCGCCGGTGAGACGGAAGCCGTACACATCAACGGCTCCTTCCAGGTTATCAAAGGCTATAATCGGGGCGTACTTATCTGTGAGTGCTTCGCGCGTGATCAATTTAGGGGTTCTACCGGCAGGCGCGGTCTTCTTCCGGTTCTCGGCTGACTTCTCGCGGTCCCGGAAAAGGCATTCGCTGCCGAACATCCCGGCGGCATCAATCATCGTCTGCGCGTTCCAGGGGTTCTCTATGCCGTCACCAACCAGGGTAATCTTCCTCTGGCTCATAGTCTGATTCGCGCTTCGGTAAATTTCAGGCGGCATTCACGCGCAAATTTATTGGCTAATGCTTCGTGGTCCTTCGTTCTGAGAACGCGCACGCCGCGCTTTCCTTTGTATTGTTGGAGTACGTGATGGGCAATTTCGTGCATCAGCACGTCGAACAGTACGAAATCCCTGAGAGTTTCCCCAGGCCAACTTATACTCGTCTGGCTACCTCCACCCACCAGTTCAATCACCGCCCCCGCCTGCCGCAACTTCTGCTCCTCCTTGGGGCCCAGCCTACCCGGCAGCACCCAGGGCGATAACGCCTGCTCATAAATGATAATCCTGCCGGGCACAAGCAGCCTGCCTAGCGCCAATCCATCATCGGCCGGCGTATGGACAGCCTGTACCATCTCGATAGAACGCAGGCCATAAGTATATTGCTCGCCGAAGAAGCGCAGCATTTTGGTAACATCTGCTTTTGTCGCCGGGTGGGTAAAGCCCTCCCTCGGTCGCTTCACAATCAAGCGCGGTAGCGGCGCGGGCCTACCCTTCGCCGATGCACGGGAAATACTGACTTCAGTCGTAACACCCATCTCTTTGAATACACGTGCACAACTGAATATGCCACTTACATCTCCGTAGCCACGCGGCTCGTAAGGCTCTCTTACGCGGCTGGCTGCAAGGATGCGGCGCGGCCTGGTATGCTTGCTTCTGCTCATACCCCAAATTATACTTCAATGTGTCTCGCTCGTGTCCAATTGGGTTTGGAAAACAGACTCCGATCAGGTTTCTTATCCGGAGTAACAGGTGGCTTTAATAGCTATAGCTCTAGAGGGCATCGTTCTGGCGGTGGTTGTAAACACTCCGCTTATCTTTTATGTCGTGTGGAGTTGGCGCTTGCTCAAGCGACACGCCAATGATGTCGCGGGTGACCGAATCTGGCTGCGCCGCATGGAAGTTTGCTTACGACTTCTGTTAACATCTACAATAGTGAGCGTTGTCTGGCCTGTGGTATCTAGGGCGTATCTGCAAACTCATCTTTGGAAAGACGAATGATACTACCGACTATGAGCGTCATGCTCAAATACGGGCAAGATTCTGTCCATTTAGTATCACTCTAGCCCTCATTTTCGAGTTTGCAGATACGCCCTAGA
>JBBSGN010000770.1:0-2108 GCA_038254085.1 Chloroflexia bacterium
CCACGAATATATGCTGAGGGGGTACTCGCAATTGGCGGGGATACCGGCTCAACAGGCGACTATCATCACCCTGCAACTGGGCAACGGCTGCTCGGCCACCGCGATCAAGGAGAGCAGGTCGGTAGACACCTCGATGGGTTTCACGCCCCTCGCGGGCCTGGTGATGGGCACCCGCTCGGGGGACATCGACCCCGGCATTGCCGGCTACCTGGCAGAGAAGGAAGGCCTCACGCCGGGAGAGGTCAATCACTTGCTCAACACGCAGTCGGGCTTGCTTGGTATCTCCGGCGTGTCGGGCGATATGCGTACGCTCCTGTCAGCAGCGGAGCAAAACCCACGAGCGCAACTTGCCATAGATGTTTTCTGCTACGCTGCGCGCAAGTATATAGGAGCCTATCTTGCCGCGCTGGGAGGGGCTGATGCCGTTGTCTTTGGGGGCGGTATCGGCGAAAACAGCCCTGCAATACGTAACCGCATCTGCGCGGGCCTGGAATGGTGCGGCCTGCGTCTCGACGAGGACCGAAACAAAGCTATGGTAGGAAAAGAAGGCGTGATCAGCCAGGACAGCGCACCGGTTGGTGCCTATGTAATCAACGTGAACGAGGATATATTGATAGCCCAGCACACCGCCGAGTGTATTAGAGAGCACAAAACATAGCTCAGCAGCCCGTTGAGTCCGGTCCACAGCACAAAAAGACATTTTAGCGCGGATAGAGGAGCAAGGAATGTACAGGTTTGACACGACGATTTCGAGCGCAATCAGCGCCGGCGAAGACGACAGAGATAGAGAGGCAGCGCGACCCACAGAGGCCGCAGAGGGGCCGCTTTCACATGATATGTTGGGTAAGATGCACCGATACTGGCAGGCGGCGAATTACCTGACAGTGGGACAGATATATTTGCAGGAGAACCCCCTCCTGCGCGACCCGTCGCGCGCTGAGCAGATCAAGCCGCGCCTCCTGGGGCATTGGGGCACATCGCCTGGCTTGAGCCTCATATATGTACACCTGAACCGCCTTATAAAAGAGCGCGACGCCAACATAATTTACCTGGCAGGCCCCGGCCATGGCGGGCCGGCGCTGATAGCCAACGTCTACCTTGAAGGCGTCTACTCCGAGATTTATCCTCAGGTCTCGCGGGACCTGGAGGGCATGAGGCACCTTTTCCGGCAGTTTTCGACGCCCGGCGGCGTGCCGAGCCACGTGAGCGTACACACCCCCGGCTCGATCCACGAAGGTGGAGAGCTTGGTTATGTGCTGGTACACGCTTATGGCGCGGCATTCGATAATCCCGATCTAATCGTGGCGGCGGTGGTAGGCGACGGCGAGGCCGAGACTGCGCCCCTTATGGGCTCCTGGCAGGGTATCAACTTCATCAATCCGGCGCGAGACGGCGCGGTGCTGCCTATCCTGCACCTCAACGGCTACAAGATCGCAAATCCGACTGTGCTCGGGCGCTCGAGCGACGCCGATGTGCGCTCCATGTTCGAGGGGTTCGGCTACGAGGTGCATTTCGTAGAAGGAGAAGAGCCCGAACGTATTCACCAGGAGTTCGCGGCTGTGCTGGACGCCTGCTACAACAGGATCCGGGGTATACAGGCCGCCGCCCGCCAAGAGGGGCCTTCATACGGCTCGTCAGAGGGACTATCTGGCCACCCGCGTTGGCCGCTGGTCGTTCTGCGCACGCCAAAGGGTTGGACGGGCCCCGCCGTGGTGGACGGATTGCCTGTGGAGGGCACATTCCGGTCTCACCAGGTGCCGCTCGACAACGTCAAGAAGAACCCCGAACATATGGCCGCCCTCGAAGGCTGGATGAAGAGTTACAAGCCCGAAGAGCTTTTCGACGATGCAGGGAGGCTCATCCCTGAGCTCGCGGAGCTTGCACCTACGGGCGACCGGCGCATGGGAGCCAACCCCCACGCCAACGGCGGCAAGCTGCTGGTTGACCTCAATCTACCCGACTTCCGCGACTACGCGGTAGAAGTCGAAAAACCGGCGAGCGAGCGCCTCGAGTCTGTGCGCCAGTTCGGCAAGCTCCTACGCGACATATTTGCCCGCAACCGTGACGAGGCCAACTTCCGCCTCTTCTGCCCCGACGAGACCAACTCC
>JBBSGN010000771.1:0-2103 GCA_038254085.1 Chloroflexia bacterium
AGCACGAGGGGGTTTTTCAACACGCTGACAAGCTAAGGGGAAGAGGGCGACCACGCTAGCCGCCCATCCTTTCAAGACAAGACCAAACAGCGTCGATGAAGTGGTGCTCGGGATGACACTGGAGGCACCACATCGGCTGGTCCTTGTCCCGCCGGTTCTTGAGACCTACGAGTGCCCTGCCCCCCTCCGAAGGCTTGCCCGAAGGCTCACCGCACCCGGCACAATACCTGCGGGGTCTGACGCCCGACCCATCGCAGCGAGGGCACTCCTCACCCTCATGCCTGAAGCACTCAACTAACTCCGGGGACTCTTGCGCGGAACGCGCTACACTGGTGCTGGCCATGGAGTCCAATCCTCTTTGGTCCGGGCCCCGAGGTGCTTCCAACACCGCCGGGGCCATTTCTTTGTCTGACACCCTTATTGTATCATATTAGTATTTATTTTGTATAGTGTTAGAGGCATTACACCCAAAAGTTTTATGAATACTTGCTGAACGTCTACGGATTGCGTATACAGCTCGTGTGGAGGTGAACGTGGACAAGTTGAAGGCTCTCAGGAGGAAGCGGGTTCTTACTCTACGAGAGCTGGGCGAAAAGGCCGGCGTGTCGAAAGACACGATATCCAGAGTCGAAAGGACCGGCAGAGCGTACCCCTCTACTATTCGCAAATTGGCTGACGCGTTCGGCACAGATCCTTCTGAACTAGTACCAGAGGAAGAATAGGCTATACCTAGCATCCAGTCGTAGCCTCAAGTGGGCGATCCTCTACACCCGCATCAGTAGGGAGCGGCAGAAGAAGAAGCGCTACTCGCTAACGGACCACTTTGAGGGCCTAAGAGCAACTTGGGTTAGCTAAACCGCATTGTGTTTAAATGCTCAGAATGTTTAAGAAAAGTTATGACACGACACAAGAGCGACGAGTGCAAGAACTTGATGGTGTGAGAGGGCTAGCCGTGCTAATGGTGATACGGCTGCACTACGTGTTGTGGCTCCTTCCTATTACAGAGCTAAGTCCAACCCTACAAAGACTCGTGGGTATATCCGGGAGTGGGGTCGAGCTATTCTTCGTGCTGTCGGGATTCCTGATAGGCGGCATTCTGCTAGATCACCGCAGGGCTCCGCGATTCTTCACAACTTTCTACATCCGGCGCTTCTTTCGCATCGTGCCACTGTATGCCCTCGTATGCGGAACGGTCTTCTTGCTCCTCTTGGTGGTGTCCAACCCGACCTTAATCCAAGTACTTGAGACTCCCATTCCCCCCTATGCTTACGCTTTATTCCTTCAAAACATTTGGGTGCCGGTTGTGGGAGATTTCGGAGGGACCTCGTTGGGACCGGCCTGGTCGCTGGGAGTAGAGGAGTAGTTCTACCTCTTAGCGCCGTTGCTGGTTTGGTTTATAGCGAGAGAGAGGCACCTAGCGTACGCTCTTCTTGTTGTTGTGCTTGTGGCCCCCCGTGGTGAGGAGTTACGTCTCCGTGCTCGACTCCGTCTCTGGCTACGATGGGCAGTTGGCTGCCGCTGTTCTAATGCCTTGCAGAGCTGATCAGTTGGCGTTAGGAGTGCTCGGAGCGATGGCAGTAAGAAATGATAACGTGCGAGCGTTCCTCTCTGTTCGTTGGCTCTGGCTACTAATGGCTCTACCGCTCTTAGACGTTATCTTCCCCTGGTTCCTGGTGTTGTTGGTGGGGCCAGTGCACGCATTGTTGCCCTCTCGATTCGGGTTGTCCTATCTGGGCCTAATTCTGATGGTCTACTTGCACAAAATCACCATTGCAGCGCCGGTCTTCAGGAACAAGGCATTAACTAGGACCGGCACCATAGCCTACGCTGGCTATCTTTTTCACCTCCCGGTCTTGTTCGTCAGCTCGGTGCTCATTCTAGGAAGCCCGTCCGGTAGTTTTTCAGCTCTGTCAGATGTGGTCATGGTCGTTCTTGCTTTCGCAACTACCCTAGCGCTCTCCTTTATCTCCTGGCGAATCTTGGAGCGACCGTTGATACGGAATCCGGGTGAAGGGTGCTGCTCGATCCTTGCGGGAGTAGGGAGGCACTTCGCTTCGCTCGCTTCGGGAGGTAGGGAGTCGGTAAAAAGGAACACGACTCCCT
>JBBSGN010000772.1:0-2101 GCA_038254085.1 Chloroflexia bacterium
AGGTCGAAATGAGACTGCGAGAAAGCTGTGTTCTCCTATCATGCTGCAATCACTAATCAACGGTGCGGTTCGCCCGTAAAGACTAGAATTGCAAAGTTTCCGTGAGAGATTTCTTTTGTAATGGCGTATTCGGACGGATGGAGCGGCGCCGCGGTGCTGCTAGCGTCTTCTCTTCGACTATCCCAGAACCAGGAGCGCGCGCACGATGTTGGTGAATCTGTATGGCTGGTTACCCCCCGAAGGCGTCAAAATTCTTCTCGTACTGCTGCTCTCTTTCATGATCGGACTCGAGAGAGAGGAGCACAAAGTTGAGGCCTCGCGCTATGGCTTCGGTGGAGTCCGGACTTTCCCCCTCATCGGGTTGATCGGCTATTCGCTCGCGCTTCTATCGGGCAGCCAGATCATTCCAATTGCCCTGGGCTTTCTCGCGCTTGCGGGATTTCTCTGCCTCTCCTACTGGTACAAGCTCAAGTCAGCAGATCCCGCTGGGGTCACGACGGAGATATCCGCGCTGGCCACCTATCTACTAGGCGCGCTCGTCTATTACGGCCATTTCTGGATTGCCACGACGCTCGGCGTTGCATGCGTGTTCCTGCTCGAGCTGAAGACGGCGCTTGAGAACCTCACCCATCGTTTCCCGCCGGAGGAAATTCTCACCTTCACGAAGTTCCTTCTGCTGACGGCAGTTATTCTGCCAGTCCTGCCTGACAAGGATTTCACCACCTTTCATCTAAACCCTTTCAAGACCTGGTTAGTGGTGGTGGCCGTCAGCGCCATTTCATATGTCAGTTACATCTTGCAGAAAGTGACGAAAGGGCGCGGGGGAGTAATGCTTTCCGCGCTGCTCGGTGGAGCGTATTCCTCTACCGTAACCACGGTTGTACTAGCCCGTGAGGCCAAGCAGGAGAATCATCCGCATCTCTTTGCCGGAGCCATCCTGGCCGCCTCTGGCATAACCTTCCTCCGCGTTGTCATCCTCGTAGCGTTCTTCAGTTGGAGCCTGACGCTTGCGCTGGCTCTGCCCTATATCGTCCTAACTGTAGTCGGCGTTGGCGTTGGGTGGTGGTGGTCCCGGCGGTCGGATGTGGAACCGGGCAAGCAAACCAAGGATTTTGCGCCGAAGAACCCCCTCGAAATGCGCGCTGCGCTCCTCTTCGCACTGCTCTTTATTGTCATTCTTTCCCTGTCTCACGCCGTCGCAGCTCACCTCGGCAGTGGCGGTATCTATGCGCTTGGAGCTTTAACCGGAATCACGGACATCACCCCCTTCATCATGGGCATGACGCAGGCCTTGGGCACGCTGATTACGATCAAAGTAGCCGCGGCAGGCATCGTCATCGCAACAGCCAGCAATAACGTAGTCAAGGGGTGTTACGCCTATAGCCTGGGAGATCGCAATACGGGAAGGCAGAGTTTGTGGCTCTTGGCCGGGCTAGCCATCTTAGGTCTTATTCCGTTGGCCTGGTTGATTGGCTAACCCGCCCTTCGTTTCTTTAGCGGGGATGGAGATTATGAGGTCAGCCTTCTGAAGTGAACCCCTGGAGTGAAGACACGAGGTTCTGCAGGGCGCTCATCTCCTCGCACAGGCGCGGACCAAGGTCTTAAATCAAGAACTGGACGATGCGTTCCGAAGATGATATCCGCGGTTTCGAGCCGTAGCAGCCCGAGCCTCCGACTTTTTGAAGCACTCCTATCTGCCGCAGTGATCGTCGATTTCTCGAAATAAGGCACGGATGCGAGACTAGCTACGGACGGGATACGCCTTTGTCAATTCTCGATTTCTTGCTTGGACGACCGATCCCGACATCAGAAGAACGCGGCGAGCAGATCGGTGTAGCCGCCGGTGTGCCGATCTTCGGAATTGACGCGCTAAGCTCGGCGGCATACGGCCCGGAAGCAGCACTTACCTTATTGATCCGGCTGTGTTGCAAATAGCGGCACGAGGACAAAGCGGTTGCGAAATTTCTTAGTAACTAATCAGCGAGACCGAAGATGAATTGGATGAACCGGAGTTGTGCTGCGATATCGTCCTTTGACAACCACCGAACCTGGCCTTTGCGAATCATGTGCATTGCTTCATAGCCTTGAATCGTGCGTTGAG
>JBBSGN010000773.1:0-2088 GCA_038254085.1 Chloroflexia bacterium
GAATGTGTCTCATACGTAAATGACCTTCTTACCCAGGCGGGTATAGAGACCACCGTCCTGGGGCGCGTGCCGAGCAGGAACAACCTGGTTGCTCGCCTGAAGGGCAGGGGTGACGCGCCCCCGCTGCTCATGCAGGGGCACGTGGACGTTGTAACGACCGCCAGCCAGGACTGGGCGCACCCTCCTTTTGGGGGCGAGTTGATTGATGGATATATCTGGGGTCGTGGTGCGCTCGACATGAAGGGCGCGGTGGCTATGATGATCAGCGCGATGCTGCGCGTCCAGGCCGAGGGCTTCGAGCCTGCCGGTGACATCGTGCTGGCCGTATTGAGCGACGAAGAGCATGGAGGCGATTATGGCGCAAAGTGGCTGGTAGAGAACCACCCTGAGCTATTCGAAGGGATACGCTACGCGATAGGCGAGGCGGGCGGCTTCACGCTGCATATGGCCGGGCGCAAGCTCTACCCTATACAGGTCGCCGAGAAGCAAATCTGCACGATGCGGGCTGTGGTGCATGGCCCCGGCGGGCACGGCTCTATGCCCATGCATGGCGGGGCTATGGCAAAGCTAGGGCAAATGCTGACTACACTTGATACGCATCGCTTGCCCGTGCATATCACGCCGGTCGCCGAGGCGATGATAACCGAGATGGCCGCAGCCTTTCCCCAGCAGATGGGCGCGAAGCTGTTGTCACTGCTCGACCCGGAAAAGACCGACGCTGTTCTGGACCAACTTGGCTTGGCAGCCCGTAGTTTTGACCCCGTGCTTCACAACACCGTAAACGCCACTATCGTGCAAGGCGGCTACAAGTTCAATGTTATTCCAAGCGAGATATCGGTTGATCTGGATGGCCGCCTGTTGCCGGGCTTCGGCCCCGACGATGCTCTCTCTGAATTGCGCGCACTCTTAGGCGACGACGCAGAGTTTGAGGTAGAACGCTTCGACAAGTACCCCAAAGAACCCGACCTTGCTCTCTTCGATATGCTGGCCGATATAGTGCGCGAAGGGGACCCGGAAGCCGTACCCATACCCTACTTGCTAGGCGGCGTGACCGATGGCCGCCACTTCGCCCAATTAGGCATCCAGACTTACGGCTTCACCCCTCTACTTCTCCCGGACGATGACACCCTTATGAATACGATTCACGCCGCCGACGAGCGCGTGCCAATCGCCGCGATAGAGTTCGGTACTGACGCCATATACAAGCTGCTCCAACGGTATCAAGGCTGACACCTCGCGAGTACCGAGTAACCCACTTTCTACTCGGTGCTCGGTACTCACTAACAATGCCCTGGAACCCCGATATATATCACAAGTTCCAAAGCGAGCGGTTCGCCCCGTTCGACGACCTCCTAAGCCTGGTCAAAGTCCGGGCCGGCATGAGCGTGGTTGACCTCGGTTGCGGCACCGGCGAGCTTACCCGGCGCATGTCCGATGAACTGCCCGACAGCGATGTTGTGGGCATAGACTTTTCCCCGCAAATGCTAGACCGCGCCGAGGAGCAGGCCCGCCCTGGCCTCCACTTCGAGCAAGGCTCTATCGAGGAGATGAGCGGCGAGTGGGACTTGATCTTCTCCCACGCCGCCCTCCAATGGGTAGACGACCACGCAACCCTCATACCGCGTCTCCTCTCGATGGTCAGGCCGGGCGGGCAGCTTGTGGCGCAAGTCCCCTCCAACTTCCGCCACCCGACGCAGACCGTAATAAGAGAGATCGCCGCCGAAGAGCCGTTTCGCCAGGCGCTCGACGGCTGGTCCCGCACCTCGCCCGTCCTCTCGATTGCCCAGTACGCCGACCTCCTATACGCTAACGGCGGTCAGCACATCACCGTCTTTGAGAAGGTCTACCCGCACATCCTCAAAGACTCCGACGCCCTCGCCGATTGGACCTCCGGCACGGTGCTGGTCCCCTACTTCGAGCGCCTTCCCGAAGAGTTGCGCGAACCGTTCATGCAACGCTACCGGGCCCGCCTGCGAGGGCTATATCCCGGCAGCCCGGTCTTTTACGGCTTCCGCCGCACGCTGTTCGCCGCCACACGCTCTATATAAGCTGTTTTTTCGTGCTATATATGAAGCGAATGCCAGGACC
>JBBSGN010000774.1:0-2083 GCA_038254085.1 Chloroflexia bacterium
ATACTCACTCGGTACTCGGTACTCACTACTCGGTACTCAAGGACGGGAGGTGGCCGATGGACAAAGCAGGTGCGACTATTGGCAGCGTGAAGGACCATATAGAGGGGAAGGCAAACAGCGCGGCCGGCAACCCCTGGGTCGAGCGGTTGGCGCGCCTGGGCTATGCTGTGCGCGGGCTGCTCTATATTATCATCGGGATATTGGCGGTGCAGGTGGCGCTGGGCAGGGGAGGCGCGACCACCGACAAGGGTGGGGCAATTGCCGCCATAGCGACCCAGCCGTTCGGCAAGTTCCTGCTCGTGCTGGTCGTAGTGGGACTGATTGGCTACTCACTGTGGGGCTTCATACGCGCCATCCTCGACCCGCTCAACCGGGGCGCCGACGCGAAAGGCATAGCCCAGCGCATCGGCTACGCTATTAGTGGACTGTCTTACGGCGCGCTGGTCATACCCACCGTTAGCTTTATCCTCGGCAGCGGTGGAGGCAGTCAGGGCGGCGGAGCCTCTCAGGATATTACTGCCAGGCTCATGGGCGCACCGTTCGGTCCCTGGCTGGTCGGCATTATAGGACTGATAGGGATAGGCGGGGGGCTGGGGCAGATTTGGCAGGCATACACAGCAGGCTTCAAGAAGGACTTCAAGTCACAGGAGATGAGCGCCGAGGAGATGAGATGGGCGGTGCGCGTCGGGCGGTCCGGCATGGCGGCGCGCGGCGTGGTGTTCGCCATGCTTGGTTTCTTCGTGCTGCAAGCCGCTCTGCACGTAGACCCCAAGCAAGCCAAAGGGCTGGACGGGGCGCTCCAGACCCTTGCCCGGCAGCCGTATGGCCCCTGGCTGCTGGGCGTAGTGGCCCTGGGTCTGGCGTCGTTTGGGGTCTACTCGGTGCTGTCTGCCAGGTGGATAAAAATCACCCGGGGCTAGGCAGAAGGCAGTGATAGCTTTATCTGCCTACTGCCTTCGTCGGTCGTCTTTCGTCCTGACTCGGACAACTCCCGATTCCTGGCGCAACTTACAGAAAAGGGGCATTGACAGCAGCAGGAGCATGATATATCATATGCCTTACATCGCGCCGTTCCGCATATAGAGAATTATTGGTCCAGATGTAATTTCCCCTTTAGATTGAGCCGAGGCGGGCGCACTAACGATCTCAGGCTCAAGCGACCTGTCTAATGTATTGCGGCGGCCTGGAGGCCGGGCAGCCATAGACCTGCTCGACCTACGTTTGGGTAGCTGGGGCGCTGCGTAGGGTCCCAGTTTAGCGACAAGGAAAGGAGCAAACAGTTGGCAAAACGCAAATTGTACGCCTCGGCGACACTACTTGCGGGCGCGTTTGTAGCGCTGGGCATGATGTTTGGGGCACAACCGGCCATCCAGGCGGTAAGCGCAGCGAGCGCCAGCACGGGGGGTGCTGGTGCAACTGTGCCAAAACCGGGGGGACCATTGCCACCCGCCCTCAAAGATATGCCTGACTACATGAAGGCCAATCACGGCAAGTTCGACAACGCCCTCACGGCTCTATATGAGCAGTGGCTGGCAGAAGCTACCACCAAAAGCTGGGGTGCGCCCGTCCAGGCTCCGAACAAGGCGTTCAGCCCTCTGTACGGCGCCGATGTCCGCATGTCAAACGGTAACTTGCTTGGCAGCGGACAGAACGAGTTCCAAATCGACGTCAACCCGGCCAACAACCTCAACGCCATCGGCACCTCTAACGACGGAGGGGTCGCAGGCGTGGGCGTTTTCCGCACCACCGACGGCGGCGCGACCTGGACCTCGCGTGACGCTTCGGCTTACGGTGTGCCGTCCTCCTGCTGTGACCCTGGCGTTGCCTACGGGCCGGACGGCCATGTCTATGTCACCATCCTTAGCACCAGCGGCCCTACTTATATTATCCGCTCCAGTGATGGGGGAGCGACCTGGACGGGTCCCAGCCAGGTTACGACATCTGATCGTTCGAACGTCACAACAGACCCTAGCAACCCGAACATCGTCTATATCACTTACACCGACTTCACTGGAGCGGGACGTATCAAAGGCTACAAGTCTACCGATGGCGGAGTAACCTTTGGCCCCTCCTTCTTCATTGG
>JBBSGN010000775.1:0-2079 GCA_038254085.1 Chloroflexia bacterium
ACGAACATGGACTTGCATACAGGAGCGGGCAACGCCTCAATTACCTTCCCAGCAAGCGTGGTAAGCACTACCGCGAGGATAGATCACGGCACGGGCAACCTGGACCTGAATATCCCGGACGACGTGGCGGCCAGCATAAAAGTATCGAGCGGCTTCGGCACTATAGACGTTGATAAAAGGTTCGTCAAGCAAGGCGACAACATGTATGTCTCACAAGGCTACGATAAGGCCCCGCATAAGCTTGAACTGACCGTGAACTCCGGTGCAGGGAACGTGAATATTCGCTAACGTCTTACTCCCGCGATTGTATGCGCCTACACAGATTGTAGCGATATGCTATAATACCTGCGCAACGGACGTTCGGAACACTGTTCAGTCGTGTGCAGCTCAAAGGAGACTCAGAATGAAACTTAGCGCTCCCAAGATGGTTACTTGGGCAATCGCCCTGGTAATAGGTCTCATCGGCATCCTGGCCTATCTCGTACCGATTACAGGAGTGACGCCGTTCGCCTTCTGGCTGGTGGTGATAGCCTTCGTCCTGCTTCTCATTGCCACCGCAGTCGAAGGGGTATAGCCCCCGATCCCAATAAAGGCCCGATGCTCTCCGAGAGCGAACCATCCGGGCAACCCGCCCACCGCGTTTGACACTCCCCCGATCTTCTGCGACAATCACCTCGTGCGTGCTAATAAGCTCTATGGGCGAATTGCGCGGCCCTTGGCCTATGTCTCGGCGGCTCTGCTTGTCTACGGAACCGTTGGCGTAGCGATAAACCTCAGGCTGCTGCCTCTTTTGTTCGAGGGATTGCGCGGCTGGGCTGGATTGCGCGCCGCCTGGGACGCTCCGGTTGCCTGGCCCTGGCTGGGGTCATTGCAGGCGCACTATGACGCCTTGCCCTGGCTGCCCTGGGCCGCCTGGCTGGTTGGTGTAGCCTTGCTCTCTCTTTCCTCCCCGGCGGCGCGGACCACAGAGGGTGTAGAGGTCGCTTCTGATGCAGATAGGCAGTCGCGCCCCCGGTGGCTGGTCCCCGCTATTCTGCTGGCGCTGGTCTTGGTGGCCGGATACGCACGGATGGCCGAGCTTTGGCCGCAAAGCTACGGCATATCCCGCTCCCCCTACGACGATGAGGGCGTATACGCCGGGGCCTCGCAACTGTTCCTGCAAGGGATAATGCCCTACCGTGACTATTTCTTCGCTCACCCGCCCATCGCTGCCTTGTCCTACGCGCCCGCCATGGCCTATCACTTCACACAGTGGGGCAGCCCGACTTCCTTCATGATGGCTCGCTACCTTTCGGTGGCGTACAGCCTGATAACGTTGGCCCTCATCTTCCTGGTGGGGATGCGCCTATCCGGGCTGTGGGGTGGCACGATAGCCGGGGCGCTGTGGTCGCTGGATGGGCGCGTGGTCGAGATAAACCGCAAGGTCATGCTTGATGGCCCGATGGTGCTGTTCTCCTGCGCCGCCCTCCTGATTTATCTACAGGTGCGCCCCACCCTTTCTGACGGCGTGAAGACCGGCTCGCCGAAACGTCCATTTCTGCTCCTGGCGCTGGCCGGAGGGCTAGCCGCCCTGAGCGCGCTCACCAAGATCGCGGGGGTGGCCTGCCTGGTGGCTATCGTGGCCGACCTCGTCTGGCTGGGGCTTGACAACCGCAGGCAGCCCAAAGCGTCGTTCCCTGGTCTCCCTACTCAACTTTGGGGAATAGGGCTGGGAGTGCTTGTTACTGTACTCGTAGTCGTCGGGCCTTTCCTGGTGATAGCTCCCTCGCAGATCGCGCGCGACATATTCTTCTTTCAACTCCTGCGTCCCAGCGACGGGCTGATTGATGTGCCCGCCCGCATGGCCGACCTTTCGGCCAGCCTCAGCAACGCCCTCACGCTCATTTTTGCCGCGCTCGGCTTCATCCTGCTGACCGCCTGGCTGTGGCGGTGGCGCGTGCCTGGGGCCTGGCGCGTGGTCGTCCTCTGGACCTTCTTCAGCCTGCTCCTCTTCACCTACAGCCGCTCTTTCTATAGCCACTACTACATCCAGCTTGCGGCTCCCCTCTGCTTGCTCGGCGCGGGCACGAGCCTGCTGCC
>JBBSGN010000776.1:0-2078 GCA_038254085.1 Chloroflexia bacterium
ATCGAGGACCGCGAGAACGACTTCAGCCAGGAGATATTCGTCTCGCCCATCTCGCGCTACTCCATAGTCTTCGGCAAAATCCTCGGCGAATCGCTGGTGGCCCTCCCACAAGGGCTTGCAATCGTCATCTTCGCCGTTGTCGTGGGTGTGCCCTTCCACCTGGCGAACATCCCTGGCCTGATCGTGGTATCGCTCGCGGCCTGCCTGTTCGGTGCGGCCTTCGGGCTGCTGGTCCTCTCCAACCTGGGCAGTCAGCGCTCGGCCAACCAGATATTCCCCTTCATCATGCTCCCTCAGTTCCTGCTGGCAGGGGTGTTCGCCCCCCTGAAAAACCTTCCCTGGTACCTGGAAATCGCCTCCCGCCTCTCACCCATGCGTTACGCCGTAGACCTCACACGAGGCGTCTTCTACGCTGGCCTGCCCGACTTCCCCAAAGTGGTCCTCGACCCCCCAATCTTCAACCTCGCCGTCATGTCCTCCATGTTCGCCCTCTTCATGCTCCTGGGCACACTCCTCTTTGTGCGAGGCGAGCGCAACAGGTAAGTCGCATTACCTCGTAGTACAGGGTGCATCTAATGAATAGGAGTTCACTCTTTGGCCGCCCCTATAGACCGATGCAACAGTTCTGTCAGGCGTTCCTAGTCCGATTCTAGCTCCCAAACACTCAGCAAGAATGGCCGCGACATCGCGGCCATTCTTGCTGAGCGTTCTTGTTATCCTATGGGTTCGTCTGTAACTTGTCTATAACATACGCCCGCCCACCCGGGCACATCTCCGTCGCGTCGCCCGGCCCGGCCAGCCTGCCAAACGCCACCACAAACTGCCCGTCCTTGACCTTATCAGGGTCCCAGCCCGGCCCGCTCGGCACAAAAGCGTCACCGATTGGCCCCTGGTCAGGTGTGCCCGGCCCCACTACGGGCGTAATATCACGCAGGGGCGGCGAGGTGTCGTTTCGCACCGCCGTCCCTACCAATATAGGCCCGGTCCCCAATGTCGGCGTCGGCCCCGAAGGTGTGGGCATCTCGGCGGTCCGAATGTAGATGCAACTCCCCTGTATCCTGGTGAAATTGACCTGCCCCGCGATCCAGCTGTAATCGGGGGCGTGACCGTACCTGGGATAGTTAGCGGCGGTAGTCATAGTCGGACCTCCTTGTACGGCTGTGGCTGCGGGCGTTGTGCCCGCACCCGGAGTGGGCGCCCAGTAGCCGTTGTCTCCACTACAAGCAGAAAGGCCAAGCGCGACGAGAATTAACGCGCCGAGGCCGCCGATAAATCGAATCATGTGCAGGCTCCTCTTTGGCTAGGACACTCGATAAGATTGGTAGCCATAGTCGAACTCCGTAGTTACTTTACCTGCTATCGCCCATGACAATGCTTGTACTTCCTCCCTCTGCCGCAGAAGCAGCGGTCGTTGTGGCCTGCATTCATGCGGTTCCATCAAGATTCAATCCGAACTACATCACCAGCCTGAATTGCCTCAAGCGCTTTCTGAATTGCAGGCACAAGCGGCCTAAGCGCTTCCAGGCTGTTATCCTTTGCAACCAATACAATAACGCCAATGTGCCGCTCACCGATATTCTGCTGAAATGGCACGCTTTGATCCGCCGTTATGAAAGCGCCAAAGCTATGCGCTTCGGCCAGGTCGAGTAGCTTACCGTTCACAATACCTGCCCAGCCCATCCAGGTCACGGTTGCTACATCGTGACCTGGAAAACTATGTCGCAAGGGCACGGGCAGGTTCTCGTCAAGGAGAACTTTCACGTGGCCTGAGCTACCAGGTATCGTTTAGCTAATTCTAGCACAGCCTCGGCCTGTTCACGACTAACGGACGGAAAGTGTTCCAGAAACTCGTTAAGCGTGTGCCCACCCTGGAGGTAGTCAATCAGGGTCTTTACCGGTACGCGCGTGCCTTTGAAGACCGGTGTGCCGCTCATAATATCGGGGTCGCGGACTATCAACTTCTGGGCAATCATAACTTCACCTCCCATGACAATGCTTGTACTTCCTTCCGCTACCGCAGAAGCAGGGGTCGTTGCGCCCGATCTTAGCCTTGCCACCCGCAGCGGCCCCAACTGCCA
>JBBSGN010000777.1:0-2073 GCA_038254085.1 Chloroflexia bacterium
CTTGGTTCTCATTGCCGGAAGATCCGCGCGCTCGGCTGCCTCTACGAAAGACCGACCAGACCGAAAGCGAGTTCACACGCGTGCCGAGGAGAGCTAGCGCAGCAGGAAGTATCGTCAGGGTGGCGAGCATAGCGACCAGCGCCGCCGCCGCTCCGCCCATGCCCATGCTCTTGAGGAACATCTGGGGGAAGACCTGTAGGCTAAAGAGGCTGACGGCTACGGTCAATGCGCTGAACACCACTGTGCGCCCAGCAGTTTGCATCGTCCTGGCGAGCGCCATCGAAACGTCGCCGTCCTGGCGCACCAGTTCTTCGCGGAAGCGGTTCACCACGAACAGGCTGTAGTCTATCGCCAACCCCAGCCCCAGCATCGTGATGACGTTGATAGCAAACACTGATACTTCGGTGTAGTCGCTGGCTATTCTGAGGATTAGGAAGGCCCCCAATATGGCCGTGCCGCCGATTGCGAGAGGCAGCGCTGCGGCTATCAGGCTGCCGAAAATCACCACCAGCAATACAGCCAGTATCGGGAAGGTCACGCTCTCGGCGGTCTCCAAATCCTGAGTGACCTGCTTGTTGATCTCCTCGGTGACGGCAGGCTGCCCACCCAGCCGCACTTGCAAGCGGTCGCTGCTCAGGAGCGGTCTCACTCTGTCGAGCGTCTTCTTGTGGGCCTCTTCGTTGCCGGTGAAGCCGACTACCGCGTAGGTGCTACGCCGGTCGTTGGAGACAAACTGGGGTGCGCCGGTGTTGTAGAAGTCGGTTATCTTGCCCACATCCTCTTGGCCGTTTAGCCTGCCCAACGTGGTCTGCACGGCTAGCTTGTACTGTGCATCGTCTACCTTAGCCCCATCGTTGGACGTGAAGAGCACGAGCAAAACTCCCTCGTCGCGCCCCAGCTTTTCGGGTATGGCGGTCATCAGCTTGGTCGAGTCGGCGCCCGGGTCATAGAAGCCACCGCTCTTGAGCCTACTGAACACGCTTGTGCCGAACAGGCCGCTGACCACGACAAAGACGAGACCCGCTATCAGCACCACCCACCGCCGCCTGTAAATAGACCTGCCTAACGCTGAGAACATTACCTTTTCCTCCTCAAACCTGTGTTTGTGCTTGAATGAAGTTCATTCACGGAAGGCCAAGAATAAAGCAGGCTCGATGGCCTGCCACAACACGCAACTAAGACGTAAGCAAAGTAGGTTGTACCAGCCAATGCTCCAGCGCGTCAACTAGCGTGTTGATATATCGCTCCTGGTCTTTGCCGCCCTCGACAAGAAAGCACTGCTTCAGCGCCCCCTCGACCATGCCGTAGGCGATAATGGCCGCCGGTCCGGTGTCCACCGGACGGAAAATACCGAGCGCCGCCGCCTCGTCAAAGAACGCTTTGATGGCCTGAGCCACAGAACCCGCGGGGTGGTCGTGCCAGTCGCCAACCTCCTGCGGCTGCAAGCCCATCATCTGCACCATCTCGGTGTGGCGGGCGCAAAGGCCGAAGCAGGCTTTGATCAAAGGGTAGGCGCGCTGCTGGTGGGGCGTAGCCTGGATTTCGGGGGTGACCATGTAGCTGAGGAACTCTTTTTCCCAATCGCCTTTGACCGCGTACAGCAGTTCGGCCTTGTTCTTAAAATAGAGATAGACCGTGCCGACTCCCACCCCCGCCTTGCGCGCTACATCGGCAATGGTAGAAGTTTCGTATCCCTCAGTGGTGAAGAGGGTGCGGGCCGCCTCGATTATAGCCTGGCGCTTATCGGTTTTGTCCGGCCTAGCCTGGTCCGGCGCGTTTTCTGTTGTCAATGCTGTTGTCACTATCGAGTATCGCTCTTCCTGTTTCACTTACTTATTTTCTATACGTCCCTCTATCACCTGAATGAACTTCATTCATATTGTAGCATGGCTTTTGTCGGTTGTCAATACCTTTGGCGGCCAATTCTGGGCGGCTTTTCTACGCTGCGGCAGGTAAGCGCGAAGCAGTAGCGCGTGTTGCCTCAAAACTAAACCTGACTAAAGAGTAATCGTTGCCTCATAACTCGATCTGACCGAAAGGCTCCAGAGTTTATCCAACTCTGAAAGCAATTGA
>JBBSGN010000778.1:0-2071 GCA_038254085.1 Chloroflexia bacterium
CAGATATATTGTAGCCTATATCAGAGGTTTTGAAAGACGCTCTAAGGGCTTCGTGAACCGCCCCTAACGCTCACGCCCTGTCCACTAGCACTAGCCTCTTGAACGCTGTTTGCGCGCTAATGCCTGATACCCGCACCGTCTTGTTGCGCGAGGTCTCGCCCGATGCCAGGCTCACCGATCCCTTTGGCACTTCCAGCACCTTCGCCAGGAACTCCACCAACGCCTTGTTGGCCGCGCCCTCCACAGGCGGAGCGGTCAGCGCCACCTTCACCGCCCCGTTATGCGCCCCCACAATTTTGTTAGCCGAAGCCCCCGGCGCGACATACACCCTGATAGTCACTCCGGTCGGCATCGTCTCTATTCCACAGGCTGCAATATCGAGCATAAAGGCCCCTATTGATGTGTGATGCGTGAACGCGCTAAATACTCCGCGCCGTCTGTCGTCAGCAAATACGCTTCACGTTTCACGTTTTACGCATTATAATACACCGATGGCTTCGCAACGACCCAACTATTGTCCTAAGTGCGGATACGAATACGAGTCCTGGGTGGAGATTTGCCCGGACTGCGGGATACTGGTCGAGCCTGTGCCCGACAAGCGAGGACATGGCGGCGAGCATATGGACGACGGCGACCCGCACTGGACTGTCGTGACTAATGTGCCCAACGCCATGATCGGCAACGTCATCAAGAGCCAGCTAGAGGACGCGGGCATCCCTGTCCTGATGATGCGCTCGAAGAGCGCCGACATAGGGATGTTCAGCCACAACGACTTCGTGCCCTACGACCTGCGCGTGCCCCGCCACCTCCTGACCGAAGCCCGCACACTGATAGACTCGGCTCCCGGCGACAGCTACGGCCCTCAGCATTGGCCCGTGCCCGGCCCCGACCAACCACCCGGAGGCTGGAGCGGTCTGCCTACCGAGGCGGATATGCGTGCCCGCCAGCAGATCAACCGCGCGCCCGGCGAGCCGCCCGGCGGTGATCCGCCCGGCGGTTGGCACTGGTCGGACGAGGCCGAACCGCAGCCTGACACATACAGCCAGGCCGGCACCGAGGAATACGACCCCCGCCACGACCAGTACGACTACGAATACGAGTCCCCCGAACTGGTCAGGGAGCGCGTCGCCAACCCCTACGCCCCCAGGGGCAGCGAGACCCACAACCGGACCGGCCCAAACAAGTGGGTGAAAATAGGGTATGGCATCATGTTGCTGGCGATAAGCCTACCGTTCATCTTACAGGTATTACAGCAAATCTGGTCTGTGTTCAGCGGGCACAAGTAACAGATATAAAAATCAAAAACAGTCCACCTGCGGTGGACTGTTTTTGATTTTGATGACACCTAGGCCGATGGAAAGTCGGGTTGGGCCTGCATCTCCCTTATCTGCTTGTTGTGCATGGCGACGTGCAGCGCGTCCAGGAAGAGCCAGTCGTGAGGGGTGAGGTCGCGGAAGACACCGCCGAAGGACGATGTCGCCTGGCTTTCCGCGCCTTCGGGCAAGCTCTCGACATAGACGAGAAAGCGGTCGCCTGTGTCTTTCAGCAGTTGGATAAGCTCAGGCGCGGGCGAGCCGTCCCAACCGCCGCCGCCCAGGATGGTGCCCTTTGTGCCGGTGGTCTTAACCCCCTCCGGCGCTCGGACGTACTTGGGGCGCTCTTCCCCCAGGGCGCGGGCCATGCCGAGCCAGTGGAAAGTTATGCCGCTTGCTACATGGGTGGCGATCTGCGAAGTGTTGAAGTGCTCCTCGTCGCCGCTCGCGTCCACACCCGCCGGAGCGCCGGGCATTCTGTAAGCAAGCTGGGTAGGCGTCAGGCTCTCTACGATGCTTTCCATCTCTCCTAGCTGCTCTCGAAGGAAGTCGCAAATCTCCTCCCGCGAGTAACGCGCTGACACTAGGTTCAGCGAGAGATTGCCCGCGAAGAACTGGTTCATCAGTTGGTCAATGTTCGTCAGGTCTAAATCATACATTTTTGTGTCTCCGTAGGGGTGGGGAGCAAGTCTGCTATTTAAGAAAGGACTACCCTTTGTCATTCCTCGCTTCGCTCGGAATCACTATCCCAAGTAGGG
>JBBSGN010000779.1:0-2070 GCA_038254085.1 Chloroflexia bacterium
CGCCGGGCGGGCGCTATCGGCCTCGATACCGGACGATTCAGCCTTATTCATGGGCCTGTTCATGGGCCTGTTCATGGGCCTGTTCATGGGCCTGTTCATGGGCCTGTTCATGGGCCTGTTCATGGGGTGGTCTCCGCGTCGGGGGTGGGGTGCGGAATAGAAGGACCGCCGTCGCCACGCTGCTCTCTGGCTTCAGGCACGCCACCCTCCCCCGCCTCTACAGGCGGCACAGCGCCACCGGCCACTGACGAGGCCGTTCTGGACTTTTGGGCCTTTGCCTGCGTCTCGGCGTGTGCGCCTCGCACATCCTCGTGGGCGAACTCGGTCCAATCTTTGACCGGCATTCCGACGGGCGGGGGAGCCGCGTCCAGGAATCGGTCCCATCTGTAGTTACCGCCAGGCGTGTAGCCATTCAGGGCACGATCAATCACCAGGTTCGCCATGTTCTCCACCACCCACTCGAAATAGGTCGGGGTGATGGAATAGTAGTCCATATCGGGGGCGGGATTGAGCCAGTCTATGGCGTAGGGGATGCCGTCGCGCACCGCGAACTCGGCGGTGTCCATGTCGTAGCCGAGCGCGGAGACGAGCGTGCGAGCATCTTGCACTATGCGGTTGTGTAGCTCCTCGCCGAAAAAGTCATCGTCAATGACGTAGCGCATGTGGAAGGGGTTGCCCGGTTCGTACCTGATTACCTTGATGTGGCTCTGGCCCAGGCAGATGCATCGGGCGTACTTCTCGAACTCGATGCCCTCTTGCAGGATCATGCCCAATTCGCCGGTCTGGTCGAAGCACCAGATAAGCTCCTCGATTGTATGGACCTTGTAGACGTTCTTCCAGCCACCACCCACGAAAGGCTTCATAAAGGCGGGGAAGCCCGTGTAATCCGTGAGCGATTTCCAGTCGAGGGGGTATTCCAGATTACGCAGCGAGTCGGCCACCACGCCCTCAACGTAGGACTTCTGAGGCAGCACCACCGTCTTGGGCACGGCCACGCCCTGCTTGACCGCCAGGCAACACTCGAAGAACTTGTCATCGGCGCACCACCAGAAGGGATTGTTGATGACCACGGCCCCGTCCAGCACGGCCTTCTTCAGGTAGGCGCGGTAATAGGGTATCTCGTGCGAAATGCGGTCAACAATCACGCTGTAAGGCACAGGGTCGTTCATGCGCGTGCCGCCCAGCTTGCAAAGCTCCGCCCGCACCCCCATGTCCTTAGAGTTCACCCGGTCAATAAACGCCTGCGGGAAAGTGTTCTCCCGGCCCACAAGAATGCCCACAATCTTTTCGTCTGCCATGATTTCCTCCTGTTAGTGGTCGGTGGTCAGTGAGTTGAAAGTGGAAAGCGCGAAGTAGATAATTGCCTTTACTTTCGGCCTTCACTCATTGACCACTGACCACTGACCGCCGACTCCTAAAAATACTTCAACGCCATCATCTTCCACCAGGGCCAGTCGTGCCACGCGCCGTTCCAGATGTCCAGGTAGTTGGGCACGGCTTTCGCCCAAAGTTGCTCGCTTAGTTGCTGGGTGGAGGCGCGGCAAATATCCTCGGAGCCGACCGCCAGGATTATATCCTGCGCGCGCATACGGGATAGATACCAATCGTCGTTTAGGTTAGGCAAATAGTCTATTAGCGAGTTGAAATATACCTCCGCATCGAAGTCGCCACCCAGAAGGAACTGCAAGGAATAGGCCCCGCTCATCGCCACAATGCGATGCACGAGGTCGGGGTGGCGGAAGGCGAAGTTGGCCGAGTGATAGGCCCCGAACGACGCGCCGGTCACGTTGAGGTCGTGGTCAACGTTGGGGTTGCGCTCGCGGAAGAAAGGAAGCACTTCCTGTATCAGATACTGCTCGTACAGGTTGTGGCGAGCGGCGCGTTCGCGGGTGGGGATATGGCGGTTGTACCACGACTCATTGTCCACGCTGTCCACGCAGACCATCTGGAGCGCACCGCTGTCGAAGTGGCCGGACAGGGTGTTGATCAACGAGAAGTCTTCATTCTGATAGAAGCGGCCCATCGAGGTAGGGAACGCTATCACCGGGCGGCCTCCCGTGCCAAAGAGCA
>JBBSGN010000780.1:0-2070 GCA_038254085.1 Chloroflexia bacterium
ACTTCTATCGAGTGCGTCGCGTTTGCCGCTCCCGCCCGCGCTGAAGCCAAACACGTAGCGCACCTTCACCACCGGGATGATGGTCTTGCCGTCTATCTCGTAGGGCTTCCCAAACACCGACGACACGTTGGCTGAACGAGCAGGCTGGCGGACCGCTTCGGACAGCGAATCCGATATATTACCCATGTCGAATGCTGTAGCTTCACTTTTCATAGTCACCATCCCTAGTCACCGTCTACCCCTGCGCCCAATCAGCCAATATTGGAACGGCCCCAGCAGCGAAACCAGCCCCAGAGCCACCAACCCGGCCCGCCTGTTAGCAAGCGCCAGGCGATGCACGCCCGACTCGTCTATCACGTACACGGACGAAGGAGCAAGCAAGCGCAATGCCAGGCCCCGCGCTGCGTCTAGCCCAACTTCTCGTCCGGCCACTTCCGGCACAAGCGACACAACCTCGCCGCCTGTATGCGCATATAAAGGACCGCCTCTCTGCTTCCACCTCGCAATTTTCATCGGCACATGCTCCTTTTGTACGCTTTGAATATAGATTTGTAGAATACAGGAAAAGGTCCGCCTGCCTTGGTCACAGTGAATGCCGGCCTATGCGAACGCGCGGACCTACGCCGAAAGGCAGACATTCCGTTATAGACCTGTTTTGTCTGCCACCACAACCAAAGCCGCACCGTGCGGGTTGGAGACAATGTGCGTGGATACCCTGAAGCCGGACTCGTCCATGCGACCACCCAGGGTCGCTATCCAACCTGAGTTTTCTAGCTGCTTCTGGAGACGCTCGATAGAAGCCGAAGTTATGCCCATACTGCTCTGTGGGCCATAGACGACCCTGGCTATCCCCTCTAAGGCCTTACTCCTGGCGTCTCGTGGGGCTAGATGCCCACCGGGCACCACCACAAGGCGGCCACCCGGACGTAATACCCTCGATAGCTCGCTGACCGTGCGCCTGTCAATTATATACTCGCTGGGGAAGGTGCTGATTATCGAGTCGAACTGGGCGTCGGGGAAAGGAAGCGCCTGGGCGCGGGCGCGTTACGCCCAAAACGACGGCAAACGCAACCTGCGGGCCTTACGGGCAGCTTGCCGCAACATCTGGGGCGACAGGTCCACGCCCCACACCTGGTAGCCCGCCCGCCTTATGGCGATCTGCATATCGCCCGTGCCCATGCCGACTTCCAGCACCCGAGGGCCGCGCAGGAAGGGGATCGCGGCACGCTGCCACAGCCGCCATTGCCCCAGGAAGAAGGCGCGGCTCACCCAGTCATACGCCCACGCGAAAGGCCCGTACAACGCCTCGAAGGCCGTTTTACGCAAGGCTATTCGGGCGCGTTCTAGGTGACTACCCACACTTGCCGACACTTGCCGATTAAACGCAGAGAGCGCAGAGAACCACGCGAAGATTCTATTGTTTTTCTCTGCGTGGTCCTCTGCGCTCTCTGCGTTTAGCATATCCTGCGTTTAGCATATCCTTCTGCCTAATGAACTATACTATATTATACACCAGCAGAAAGGACGCTCCATGCCCCCTCGACTCGATGGCCTCTCGGTTGAGAGCCTGGGATACCTCGATTATCTCCATAGCATGTTGGCGCAGCCCCTTCATTCGTGGGAGGGGTTTTACACGCCGCAAAGCCAATCCATGAACTTCGCCGAGCGTTACCAGTTGGCCTTCGGGGCTTATGCAATCGCCTCGCTATCGCAACGGACCCCCGCCTACCGCGCCCCTTATCAAGAAGCTCTACGCGGGGCTATCGAGAAGATGCTGGACGTGCGGTCGTGGGGCTACTGGCGCGCACCGGCGCCTGACCAGGCGGGTGGCAACCTTGCCGGTTCGGGTCACGTCGCTGTGCTGGTCAGCCCGCATACGCGAGCACCGGCAGGTCCTCCGTCCGACCCCATCGCACAGGATAACCTTCAGTATTCGGGCCACCTCAGCACCATGCTGGGCCTGTACGAAAAGGTTAGCGGGGACAACCGCTACGACCACCCCTTCACCTTAGAGGACCCCGACAGCGGCGCTACATACGCCTACACGCACCTGGAAGTGGCCGAGCGCAT
>JBBSGN010000781.1:0-2067 GCA_038254085.1 Chloroflexia bacterium
CCGGCCTCGTAGAAAACAAAAATCCCAGATCAACAGCCTATGAAGAGGCTATTGACTTGGGATAGAAGGCCCTTCCCTATCCTACATCCACCAGGTATCACCTATCCCTTTGTAAGCATAGGTACCCGCCGTACTATCAGCTTGCAAATTCGCTGCGATCTGCCACGAGAGGGATTTCAGCGAGCGGTGCTCGGCCGGGGTGATGAACCCACCCTTGACCATCTCATTGCCCTTCTCGGTAACGTCGCCTTTAAGCGCCTGCCGCGCCAGTTTCTCTAAATTGTTCAGGTTCATTGCTGTCATGCTCCTCTCGTATGGTGTGACGGTGTACGCCCCTGCGTATAGCACCATTTACGGCTCTTCAGGGAAAAGCCGTGATGCCTACCGCCGGATTACCCCTCTTTGTCTTTGGCACGGCCTCCGACCGCCACGCCTTCCTCCTCTGGTTACGTAGCACAAGCCCCTCGCTGCCAATAAGAGTTTATTGCTACATGGCCAGAGTATAGCAGGCATATTACGTCAAGTCAATAGATAGGAGAAAAGTACTACCCCAGAAGTAGGAAGAATACTGCAAATTACGTAGTATTTTGGTCCTGTGGTAGGCACAACTGCCTATATAGTGATGTGGAAAACGGGTGGATCGGGAGAGGAGCCTCGTGGAAGGCGTAGTACTTTCGGGCTACGAGGTTTTGGACGAAAGACGAGCGGCGAAAGACGAAAGACGAATGGCAAAGGACGACCCTTACCGTTCGCCTTTCGCCGCTCGTCCTTCGTTTATGACGCCAGATAGTGATCTTTTTCGCCGAGGTCGGGGTGTTCTTCGAGGAGCTTTATGAAGGCGTCTACTATAGCAGGGTCGAACTGCCTGCCGGCCATTAGTTTAAGCTCGGCGATGGCTTTGCTGTGGCCTGGGGCTTTACGGTATATTCGGTCCTCGGTCATAGCTCCATAGGTATCTACCACACCGATGATCCTCGCGCCCAGGGGAATGTCCTCTCCGGCCAGGCCCGCGGGATAGCCGCTGCCGTCATAGCGCTCCTGGTGGTGGCGCACGATAGGCACGACCCCCTGCAAGGCGGCCACGGATTGCACAATACGCGCCCCTATAGCTGCGTGCTGTTTTACTACCTCGTACTCTTCCGAAGTGAGCTTGCCCGGCTTATTCAGCACGGCGTCGGGCACGCCTATCTTACCCACGTCGTGCAGGATAGCGCCCAGCCTGATGTTCTCCACTTCCTGTCTGGGCAAGTCGAGCGCCTGAGCAAGCGCGGTAGCCCGGTCAGTCATCCTCTCGCAATGCTGAATGGTATAACCGTCTTTGGCCTCAATGGCGTGGGCAAGGGCCGCTATGGTGTCGAGGAGGGCCTGCTCGCGCATCTCGTACAATTGGGCATTGTAGATAGCCAGGGCCGCCTGATTGCCGAGCGTACTGAGTAGCGAAAGGTCATCTTTCGTAAAGCGCTCGCCGGTCCGTTTGCCGCCCAGACACAGCACGCCGACGAAGCGGGACCGCGTCCAGAGGGGCACACCCAGGAAAGACCTTATCGCGTCGTTATCCAGGTAGCGGGTGCCCGTGCTTATAGCGCCCGTGTCGGCAGCCTCGGGTGGCGCGGCTTGAACAGTTATGGGTGCGAAAGAGGTACCCGCCGTTTGGATGGGCCTAGTCGCCACCGCAGTGCCGCCGTGCCCGTCGCTACCGAGTTCGTTAGTAAGTGCGCCTGTGCTCCACAGACTTACCGTCTGCCCCACGTCTTCAGGCCCGACTACGCTACTGTCGCTAAAGCGGATGATTTGCGCAGACTCGCCCGGGTCGTAGAGGCTGATGCCCAGCTCTGAAAGCTCGCTCTTGAGACCTTCTATCAGCCAACCGGCGCAATCACCATGCTTAGAAAACGGCTCCAACCGCAGAGGGTTATCGGTTGACCCGGCGCCGTACAGGTCTGCCGTGTTGTCCATGTTACCCGAAAAATTGAGGGTAGGAAATCGTGTGCTCACCTGAGCTTCGTCTGCATCCTCAAGGCCACCAGGATTCCATGTCTCTAAATCGCCCGTCTTGTAGTGCGAACC
>JBBSGN010000782.1:0-2066 GCA_038254085.1 Chloroflexia bacterium
CAGTGGAGTGGGCTAGCTTTTGTGGTATCGAGCGTCTTGCTTGTCGTTGTCACTTTGCTTCACCCGGACGTGTTTGAGACGACCTTCGCCAGAGCAATACTTGACACGCCCTGGTGGGTGCATATACACGTGCTCTTCTTCATATCCACCATCTTGGCGCTGCTCGGCGCGGCGGGCCTATATCTCGCGCAGGTGGGGAAGGCCGGAGTGTTGGGACTGGTGGGCTTCCTGCTGGCTTTCGTAGGGTTGATAGCTGTGGCGGGCCTGGCGCTGTTCGAAGCTTTTCTGATGCCCCCTCTCGCCACCAGTATGCCCGACGCCCGTAACTGGAATGGACCGGTCTTCACTAATACTCTGACTTATGTCGGTACTAGTTTGGGTGGGTTTTACCTGCTTGGCTTCGTCCTGCTCGGCATCGCCACCTTGAGAGCTGGTATCTTATCGCGCTGGGGAGCGATACTGCTCACGTTGGGAACGCCCCTCACCGCCGTATTCGAGGGGTTGTTCGTGCCGTTCCTGGGGATAGCTTCCGTGCTGGTGTTGGCAGCTGGGCAGGCGTGGCTCGGTTACGACCTCTGGGCGGCCAGACGTACGGTGGCCGGTGAAGCACAGCATATCCACGCACTCTAGTACTACAGCATCGCCTATACACAACCACACGCTCCCATCTGCTGAAGCTACTTAAACTGCGACTTCGCAATGCGCTCTTGGTTGCTGACTAGAAGGAGGAGAGATATGGACAGCGGTTTGAGACTTCTCGTATCATCGTCTCTTTTGTATCTCATCAGTGGGATCGCAGGCACCATGTTGTCCATCAGAGACCATCTACCAGCCCAGTTCGGCGGCATAATAAGCGGGGATAACGTGTTCCTGGACTTCCTGACCTGGATGGGCACGGCACTTTCACCGCCCCTGGCCTTGTTACTGGCGCAAGTAGTGCTTACTGTCTTTGTGTTCCGGCCTGGGCGTGTCAAAGTGGGAATAGTGGGGCTTACCATACTTGGCGCTATGTACACGCTCGGTCAGTTAGGCGAGCCAATCCTGGGCCAAGCCCTTAGCCGTGCGACTTTCGGTTGGGTGCCGGTGATTCTCGTGGCGAACATTCTGTTCTCGGTGCTGATGCTGGTTTTTGGCGCTATGGCTTGGAGAAGCAGATGGCGTACCCCTACCACTCGGCCAGCTTCCAGATAGCGGGCTGTACGTCGCCGGACTCCACGCCTATCTCGGCGTAAATAGCCACCGCATGCTTAAGGTGGTCTATGGCCTCCTTCAACCGCCCCACGCCGTGCAGGAGGTCGGCCAGGTTGTTATGCAAAGCCGCCTCGCGGTGGCGGTCGCCTTGTGCGACGCATAGTTGCAAGGCCACCTCGGCCAGCGCGATAGCCTGCTCGGTATCGCCCGCCGGTCCGAGGGTGAGCGCCAGGTTGTTGAGCGCCGCCGCCCGCCGGCCCGGGTCGTTCAGGGTCTCAGCGAACATGAGACTCCGCTCTAGGTGATGGCGCGCCCCCTCAAGGTCGCCGCTGCTGCTGGCGAGTATCCCCAACATGTTGTGCGCCTGGGCAAGAGCGCGGGTGTCGTGCCCCGCCTCGGCAAGCTCCAGAGCCTGGTGCGCCAGTTCGGAGGGAGTTGCGCGTCCCTGACCGCGCGCCCCCGCACTATGGTGAGCGGTCAGGCTCCAATCGGCGTATATGCGGGCGCGCTCACCTGGCGGCCCCGCATCGCCGAGCGCCTGTAGCGCCGCTTCGTAGTGGCTTTCGGCCAGTTCCCATTCCCCCCGGCGCTGGTGGACGCCGCCCAACTTGCGCTCCAGGTTGGCTTCCACATTGCCTGGGAGGAGGTCTCGCGTGAGGAGATGATCCAGGCCTCAGTTGAGGCGATGGCGGGACAACCGGCGCTGCTCGAAACTATCTTGGGGCGCGTTGCCACCGTGCTGAACGAGTGATCGACCCCTGCCCTGGCTGCTTTCGCCATCCACCTCTTCAGCGTGTGAGCGTCAGCGTCAGTAACCCTGCGCAACCCATGCTCCAGGCCACCAAAGACACGGATAACGCTCCTCCTTGTCCGAG
>JBBSGN010000783.1:0-2063 GCA_038254085.1 Chloroflexia bacterium
CGTGATAGATCAATAACAGTTAGTGTAACATTGTGATCCTGTTGGCGAAGTCGTCATTAGGCAGCCGGTGTCAATGCTCGTAAGGGGGATAGCCTTGTCGCTTCGGGACGCTCTCCTGACAACCAATCCACGACACGTTCCACATTGATCGCTGCCGCTGTCGCCACATGCTGCAAGTGGGTATTTGCCAGGCCGGTGTAGCGGCTCTGCCGTAACCCTTTGCTGCGCACCCCTTGTGAGATCGTCCCCTCGATACCCGCTCGTTCCCCATACAGGGACTTGAACTCCGCGCTCTCTTGCCGCCTACGCGCCGCTCCCTGAGCTTCATATTCTAACTGCGGATAGACTGTCAGGGTGCGCCCCACATTGTCAGCCCTTGTACAATGCTCTCGCAAGGGGCAGGGTTGGCAGTCCTGTGCATCAAAGGCGAACAGCACATTGGGCGTCCCTCTCCACGTCTTTCGCTCGGCGTAGTAGGCACTCCTTTTCCCACCTGGGCACGTAGCCTGCTTGGCGTTCGGCGTTCCAATCGATGTGGAACTGGGTGTGATCGAAGGCTCCCTCCGTGCGCGATTGCCAACTCTTATGGCTGGGTATCGGCCCCACCAAATCCTGTAGGGTGCGGTTTTGTCATCCGCGCCTGCTATAAGGTCAGGCTGCCTCGCGGTCATATTCGTGAATGATGCCGCCCAGCACGTCCCGTCGTTTCACTAAGCCATCTTGTCGAGCTTTGCCGATTGGAACGGGGCAGTGCTGTTCGATGCCTTGGTGAGGCCTTGCTTTGTTGTAATGGTCGATATACGCCTTCATTACTTGCCGCAAGTGTGCTTCGTTTAGGATCAGCACGCGGTCGAGGCACTCGGCTCTGGCACTGCGAATCCAGCGTTCCGCGTACGCATTTGCTTTGGCTTGCCCTCATAAAGCTTCCTTGTTAGGTGTCCGTATAATTTCCACACCTTCAGCCGCCCATACCCTGTCGAAGCTTACTGTAAATTTGCTGTCACGGTCGCGGACTAAGAAACGGATTTGCCTATGCTCGTCCTGCAAGGTCTAGCTCAGTTGCCGCGCCTGCTGTGTGATCCATTCGGCCGTAGGATGGGCAGTGCAGCCGGCGCAGGCCCCCCAAGCCCGCCTATTACCCAACTCGATGATAAAAAACACATACAGGATCCGCAACCAGGCGGTTTCCACTGTGAAGAAATCGCAAGCAATCATCTGGTCGGCATAGTGCCCGAGAAAAGTTCGCCAATTGGTGCCGCCCTTTGCTCGCTCTGGTGCTGGTGGTACTTGTTGGCGTTTGAGGATATCGCGAACTGTGGAGCGGCCGATCTTGTAGCCCAGCTTGAGCAGTTCGCCATGCAAGCGGCTATAGTTCCAACTGGGGTTTTCCCGCGCCAGTTGCAGCAGCAATTCGAGCAACTTGGGATCACTCTTGTGCCGAGCGACAAAAGGCTGTTGATTAAAGGTCCATTTGCGACGGACAAGCTCACGATGCCACCCCAGGACCAGGGTTCCCAGCAGAGCCAGGGAGTGGCCGGCTTGAACAAGAGCATGACCCCGTCCAATTTCACTTTGGCACCCTGTCCGAGAGCGCTGAGTTTGGTAGTGACTACAGTCAGCCCGAGTTTATCCCAGCGTGAAACAGATGGGCGCTTGGGCTGCTGGCGTTGGAGAATACGCAAGACTGCGCTTCGCTCCATCTGGCGGAGCAGCAGAATCTGCAGGTCTTTGTGGCGCTCGGAGCGGCGGGTGATGGTGAATAGATCGAGGAATAGCAAGATGAGCCAAGCGAAGAACAGGTAGATCATAGCGCGGAACCTGCACAAGCTATGCCGGGCTGCTGTCCAAGACAGTACATGTCTCAGCATGGGCGGGCGATCCGGCTCACACGCCAAATCCGCACACTTCAGGTCATTTGCCGTCAGTTTAGGAAGAACTTGAGTCCCCTACTGTCAACATACTTTGCCTCTGCCGACAGCTTTGCTCTTTCCACTCTATACTGCCTGGAATACAAACCAGACCCCGTACACGGCTGGGTTACATAGGTGAAACACCTCTCTAGA
>JBBSGN010000784.1:0-2059 GCA_038254085.1 Chloroflexia bacterium
AAAAGGAGGAGATAATCACATGGCGAGTCAAATCATGGGTGCGTATCCGGTCCCGCCCTTCCCCACAGGGCTTGATTGGATAAACACCGGCGGCAAGAGCCTTACTCTGGAAGACTTGCGGGGCAAGATCGTGCTGCTCGACTTTTGGACCTACGGGTGAATCAACTGCCTGCATGTGTTGCCTGCCGTGCGCCGGCTCGAAGAAAAGTACGCAAATGAGATGGTAGCCATAGGGGTCCATTCGGGCAAGTTCATCGCCGAGCGCGATACCGAGAACATACGGGTCGCTACCCGCGGGCTCGACATGAACCACCCGGTGGTCAACGACCGCCAGTTCCGAACCTGGCGTGCCTACAACGTACAGGCATGGCCCACGATTGTCATCGTCAGCCCCGACGGCCAGTATATAGGCCAGCACTCAGGCGAGTTCACCTTCGAGGACTTTGCGCCGGTCATCGAGGCCGCTATCAAGGCCTACTCTGAGGAAGGCATCTTGAACCGCACGCCCATGCACTTTCCGCTCGACCCCGCCCCGCCTAACGACTCTCCCCTATCGTTCCCTGGCAAGGTGTTGGCCGACCCCACCGGCAACCGCCTCTTCATCGCTGATACGCATAACGACCGCGTGCTAGTGGCCCAAGTCAGCGAAGACGGCATATCGGCACAGGTCACGCAGACTATCGGCAGCGGCGAGGCCGGATTTGTGGACGGCCCCTTCGTGGGGGCCAGATTGAACAAGCCCGAAGGGATGGCCCTTGCCGAGGAGATACTTTATATAGCCGACACCGAGAACCATTCAATTCGCGCCGCCAAACTAGAGTCGGGCACGCTTGAAACGATAGCGGGCACGGGCGAGGAGGGGATGACGCGCACGGGCGGCATCGGCACGTCGGTCGCGCTCAATTCGCCCTGGGACGTGCTGGAGAGCGACGGCTACCTGTACATAGCGATGGCGGGCACGCACCAGATTTGGCGGCTCAACCTGCAAACGCGCGAGGCGCTGCCTTTTGTGGGCAACGGGCGTGAGAACATAGACGATGGCCCCAATCCCCGCGCCACCCTAGCCCAGCCGAGCGGCCTCACCACCGACGAGCAGCGCCTCTTCTTCGCCGACAGCGAGTCGAGCGCGGTGCGGGCCTCCGACTTCTCGCCTGAAGGTTACACACAGACCATAGTAGGCGAAGGGCTGTTCGAGTTTGGTGACCGGGATGGCAAGGGCGCGCAGGTGCGCCTGCAACACTGTCTGGGCGTCAGCTACTACGATGGCAAGATTTACGTAGCTGACACCTACAACAACAAAATCAAGCGCCTAGACCCGTCTACCAAAGAGTGCGTAACCGTCCTCGGCTCCGGCGACCGCGCCGAGCTATACGAGCCAGGCGGCCTGTGCGTGTGGGGGGGAGACGCGGATGTGCGTTTGTACATTGCGGACACGAACAATCATCGCGTGATGACGTGCCCAATAGGTGAAGGTGGTATGATAGTTGGGGGGCATGCGCAGGAAGTAAGGGTTAATTTGGCGTGACACGCCAGTTAGGAGGTGTTTATTATGTTTGAGCGAATTACAATTGACTCGAACATTTACCATGGGCAGGCTTGTGTTAAGGGAACCCGCATACCAGTCCATCAGATCGTGCGAATGTTATCTAATGGTGACACGATTGAAGACCTTCTTGAGGGTTACCCTTCGCTGACACGGGATGACATTCTCGCTTGTCTCGACTACGCTGCTGCGTTGGCAGAGGAACAGGTTACTCCAATTGATGGTCTAGTAAGCGCTCCATGAGAATAGTTGTGGACGAAAACATCCCGTCAATAACCGCCCAAGCACTCCGCGATATGGGGCATGATGTCCTGGATATTCGTGGCACGCCAGAGCAGGGATTGCTAGGATATCGATCTTTGGGCGGTGGCCCAAGCAGAAAGACGCTTGCTAATCACGACGGACAAGGGGTCCGCGCAACGCCGTTACGAGTCGCATCACGGCATCTTGGTTATCCGCCTTCGCCAGCCGAACAGGCAAAGGATTCACCAGCGCGCTATGCAGGCTATGGCTGCA
>JBBSGN010000785.1:0-2057 GCA_038254085.1 Chloroflexia bacterium
CTATGCTTTGCAGGAACCGCCGTATCAGGTAAGTCGCCATTAATTCAGTTCTCTTCGGGGTGCGTCGGGTCTAAACCCACCAATCTAGGGCACCGTCTCAGCCTCACAAAGCCCTACGCGGGTCGAGCGCATCGCGCAGCGCGTCGCCTATGTAGTTGACACACAGCACCGTGAGCAACACCATAAAGCTGGGAAACAGTACCAGATAGCCCCTGATGTCCTCGAAAGGGTTAAGGTTGGTCAGGAACGGAGCAAGCGCCTGATAGTCGGCCAGCATGTTACCCCACGACGGAGTTGGAGGATCAACTATGCCCTGCGCGAAGTAGGCAAGCCCGGCCTCCAGGATGATGAAATCCCCAACCGCGAAGGTAGCCGCCACCAACACCGGCCCAATCGAGTTAGGCAAAAGGTGCTTAAAGATGATGCGCGCCCGGCTCGCGCCCAACGCCCTGGCCGCCTCAACAAACTCGCGAGAGCGCAACGAGAGAATAGACGCCCTGACCAGGCGACTAATGCCCATCCAACTGAACGCCACGAATACCAATCCGATGATCGCTATAGACCCGAAGGCGTCAATGCGGTCGTATGAGACCTGACCTAGCGACGCCCTGATCCATCGCGCCGTAAAGAGAAACATCGGCAAGGCCGGTAGAGCAAGCAGGAAGTCGGCGGCGCGCATAAGCAGCGCGTCTACCCAGCCGCCGTACAGCCCCGCTATTGCCCCTATGACCGAGCCTACCGCCACCACTGCCAGCATGGACCCGAGCGCCAACGCAAGGGACGCTCGCCCGGCATAGAAGATTCGGGTAAGGATGTCGCGTCCGGCGGGATCGGTGCCCAGCCAATGCATGTGCCCTTTCGCCAGGTCGAAGGTATGCACGGGGGCGACCGTCAGAAGACTGTTCTTTTCGTTATAGCCGAAGGGTGATATCACCGGCACGATTACGACCAGCATCGCCAGCAGTATGAGTATAACCAGCCCGGCAACACCGAGTTTGCGCCTTCTAAAGCGATGCCATGCTACGGATAACTGGCTGGCCCCTACAGCAGAGCGCGCTTCTTGCGAGGGGATAGCAACGTCTACAGCTTGCATAGGCATCGGCCTCGGAGGTCACAGAGGTTCGGGGAATTACATACAATACACCAATTAAGCCAACTTGGTTCACTTGTGAGCAAGTCGGGTGTGCGCTATCTCCCTCTCCTCCGCCCGTCGGGCGTAAGCCGTTAGTTGAACTAGCCACAGAACGCGCAGGCCGTCGAGTGGGCGATGGGATACTCCAGGAGTGGGTTGAAGGAAGAACTGAGGTACTATAGAGTTGCGGGGCAACAACTTCCTGACAGTGCCGTGCTTCAGGAGCCATATTCCTTCTTGTGCTTTTCCATCAGCCAGGCTAACGCAATGCCTGTGAGCGCACCAACGCAGACCCCGCTTGCCAGTCGGGCAGCCACCCAACCTAATGGTCCACCTAGACCGAACTCCGAACCGCTGGTATTGGTCAAAACCCAGGCTATCATTCCGGCCACCATACTGGCTGCTATCCACCAGACCGCGCGGTAAAAGTGACGGCGCAGTACCAGCCATTGCGCGAAGCCGACCGCCGAGCCGATCACAGCATCAGTTACAAGCTTGACACCTAGGAGCACGGTCGAGCCACCGACAGCTTCTCCTAAATCACCCAGCGTCCCCAGGAGAACGGGGACCGACACGAGGATTGCCAGAAAAGTGCCGGCCAACTGCCCAAGGATGGCAGCCAGAACCCACCCCAACCAGCCGATCCGCCGAACGTAACGCCGGAGTACCAGCCACTGTAAGAGTCCCACGGCGGCTATGCCTATAATTCGGGCAACTGCACTCACCCCTAAGCCGGCAAGACCAGTTACGAGAGCGGAAGCAACAATGCCCAGGGCAGCATTTACTAAGTAGGGTTGCATAAGTTTATTGCACTTTACCAATTGAGCGGGTAAGCTACTCTCCTACGAGAGGAGCAGACGGTATGATGTTCGTGCGAGCACTCAGCGACCAGGAGCGAGCGGAACTCAAACGCCTGGCTCGCCGC
>JBBSGN010000786.1:0-2045 GCA_038254085.1 Chloroflexia bacterium
AGCACCCCGAATGTGACCTTCTGCACGAGTAGCGGCGGCCTCGTTAGTTGACCTTCGTTGAAGTGCTCGTTGAACAAGACGGCCATTTGCACCAGATTAGGGACAGCCCCCTTCTCGCTACAGAGCCCGTAGATATTCGCGAACAGCTCCTCCGATCGTAGCGCCGGCCTGATCTCGACGAGGGCGTGGGCCTCCTCGTTGCTCTCGTTCCACCACCTGTGAGGCGTGCCCTTCGGTATGATCAGGCTCTCTCCAGCTTCGAGGCGACGGTCCTGGCCTCCTATGCGGAAGTCGAGGGAACCTGAGACGATCTCGAAGCTCTCGTCCTGGAGGGAGTGGACCATCTCGGGGGTACCGGGCGCCCCGGCCCGGATAAACACCTCCAACCCGAACACCGCGCCACCGGTCTGCTGCGCCGTCTTCGTGAAGACTATCCGGTTCTCGCCCAGAACCGGGTTTTCCATGACGTGACCCGGACGAACCGGGTTCTCCAGAACTTGACTTGAGCTAACCATGTCGTACTTCCTCCTTGCATTTGTACTCTGCTCCTCACACCTCTCAGAGCAGTCCGTCTTCGACGAAGCCTGGTGCTCTGGAGAGTGTAGGTAGCCAGACCCCGCATGGCTTCGCAATTAGTTTTCGGCTAAGAGGCAGCTGTCCTAAGCCTCCTGGATCGGCGGCTCCTCCGGAGATGGGGATGGCGCTCTTGCCCTACTCGCTTGAACGCATCCTCCTCCACCACAGGATCAGCGATGGGCTTCTGCAAGCACCTCCGCGATGGTGAACGCCTCATTAATCACTCCTGCCCCCTCTTGCGCCTCCCGTCTCTCATCCCCTAGAACGAATCCCTTGAAGCGTTGCGCCGCCTCCTCGTCTTCGAAGAGGATCGTCGTGTGGGTCTTGCCAGTTGTATGATCCACCATCCAATATCCGGTGACGAAGCCCGGGGCCTGCCGAACCATTGGGACGAGCTCCTCGTGCAGCGCCCGCTGCTGCTCCTCCCAGTCACCTGCCCCCATGTTCCAGACACCTACCGCTGCGTACATGCTCTCTCTTGCCTCCTTGTTCGGTATTCACTATCTTCTTCTCACTTCGGTGAATAATTCTCCTCTGTTGACATACAGTCTTCTCCTGTCTGCCTCTTTCCCCATAGATTTGTGCTTCCTGCAGTCTATACCTCCAATTCAGAATGTCATTTCCCTTGCTATCTCAACCAACCACGTAACACGCATCTAGTCGTCATGTGATTTTCAATACCTCAGGCTTCCTCTCTCCCTTCCTGCTATACTGAAGTATATGTTCAGGTATCCTTATTATAGGGGGTCCTTAGTAAATATGTCAATCCCCCGATGACAGAACCTTTTGACGGCCTTCCCTCGCCCGCGCTGCTCCGCATTGCCTACAATGGGTTGTCGGCTCGCATCTTCGCGTCCGTGTCCGGCTCCGGCTTCGATGACCTGCGCCCATCCCATGGCAACGCCCTGGAACAGCTTGCGATTGAGGATGGGCTGCGTCTAACTGACCTGGCCACTCGTGCGGGCATGACTGCACAGTCAATGGGTGAACTCGTCGATGACTTGGTAACGAAAGGCTATGTGCAGCGTCAGCCAGATCCGAATGACCGGCGTGCTAAGCGCATCCACCTGACCGACAGAGGACGGGTGTGCGTCCGCGCATCCGCACGTGCGGTGGCTGACGTAGAGAAGCACCTAGCAGATCTGTTGGGGCAGCAACGGTACCGCCTTCTACGTCGCACCCTCGAAGATGTCATCACTGCGGAGGCCAGCGATGACAACCAGCGTTAACAACGGCGTTCTTGCACCTACAGAGCGTGTAGGGGGCTGCCGGTCAAGGCCGGAAAGCTCCGTAACTTCCTCCAAGAGGAAACCGCCTACAAAGACCTCTCCCAGACGGAGATCGGCAAGAGGCTCGGTCTGCCGCAGCGTAAGATCTCGCGCATCATAGCCTCAGCCGTCAAGTCCCTGAAGGATAAAGTCTCTCCCCACGACTAAATCTCTTCCGTCTTTCCATCTCTTGCTTTTGTA
>JBBSGN010000787.1:0-2040 GCA_038254085.1 Chloroflexia bacterium
ATTGTGCCATAGGTTCTGCCCTTTCTACGAGCGAAGTCATCCACTCCCAACACTCTTGGAGTTTCATATGCCGTTTCGGGTGTCTGGCGTAGAAGTCTCAGCATCGTCGAGGGACTTACGAGCATTTGCAGCCTTGCAGCCGCTCCGTCAGACGACTACCGGCACGTGCGCCCACCGCCAAACCAACTAGTCGCACGATCTCTCCCTGGCGAGTGGTGCGACGAGCATAAGGAGCTACCATGGTTGGCAAGCGCTCAGCAAAGATACGGCGCCGGCACTTGGAGAAACGACAGAAGAACTTGCGAACCCGCAGGTGTAAGCGAACAAGGCAGCCTCCCCATGGAAGATCGGCAATTCTCCTTGTGTAATGGCTATGAACATGTTTGGAGGTGGCATTGCATATCGGGCATTGGGCAGTTGCTGAGGTGCTGAGGAAATCCTGAGTACTAGTGATACTACTTGGCTCTCTTGTTCCATACACTCAAGCTTCAGACCAGCTACTCTCGGAAGCAAAGTTGTTACTAATTGGCCAAGCGGCAGTTTGGCCGGAGATAATTTATTCATACTCCTGTTTTACCAAACTGCTATCCTCCTCATCACCCAAAGTGGCCCAGAACCACTAAAGCGGGGTAAGCCCATACATTTTTGCCGCGTTCTTTTAAGATACGGTATAATAGCCTGATGGGTGCTTGCGCGCCCGACCGCCTAATCTGAGGAGCATACATTTGGCTACTGTTACGGAAAACCCCCAAACTGCGGCCCAGGCCGTGCCCAGCGTCGCATCTGTTAGTCGGGAGCGCGCGTCCGGCCTGGTGCTGATGTCGCTGGTCTTTATCGGGGGGGCGACCGTGATGACGGTCGAGATGTCCGCCTCGCGCCTCCTCGCCCCTTATTTCGGCACCTCCCTCTTTATCTGGGCCAACTTGATCGGCCTGGTGATGATCTATCTCACCCTGGGCTACTGGCTCGGTGGGAAACTGGCTGACCGCTTTCCGCGCGCGTCGTTCCTGTACGGCATAACGGCAATCGCGGGCTTCGCGGTGGGCTTTATACCCGTGCTGTCGGGGCCTATCCTGCGCTGGTCGTTGGAGGGGTTCGCCCAGTACTCGGTGGGGATATTCTACGGCTCGCTGGTGGGCGTGATACTGCTCTTCTCGGTGCCGCTCATATTGCTGGGGTTCGTGTCGCCGTTCGCTATACGGCTGCGGGCGGCGGGTGTCGCGTCGGCTGGGGGCAACGCGGGCGGGGTGTCGGCCCTCTCCACGCTAGGGAGCATCCTGGGCACCTTCATTCCTGTGTTCTTCCTCATTCCGTACATCGGCACAGCCGCCACTCTGTATGTGGTATCGGTTGCGTTACTGCTCTTTTCGATATTTGGCTTACTCAGCGCGTCGGTGGTGCGGCCCGCGCTACTGTACGCCGCGCTGCTGGTAGTTGTGCTGGCTATCGCATTGTTCGCGCCGAAGGGCTTTATCAAGCCTCCCGCGATGGGCAAGCTCATCTACGAGAAGGAATCGGCCTATAACTATATCCAGGTGGTGCAGGAAGGCAAGCAAACGTCCCTCATGCTCAACGAAGGCCACGCCATTCACTCTATTTATAACCCCGACCAGATATTGACCGGCGGGCCGTGGGACTACTGGCTGGTGGCCCCCTATTTCAGCAAGGGCTTCCAGCCGTCTGACATGAAGAGCATGGCGATGATCGGCTCGGCTGCTGGCACCGCCGCCCGCGAGTTTACCGCCGTGTACGGCCCCCGCCCGGTGGACGGCGTGGAGATTGACCCCGAAATCGTGGACGTAGGCCGCCGCTACTTCGCGCTGGACCAGCTTACGAATATGACCACCCACGAGCAAGACGGGCGCACCTACCTGCAAACCGACGGCAAGGACAAAAAATGGACGGTGGTGGGCATAGACGCCTATCGCCAGCCCTACATACCCTTTCACCTGACCACCAAAGAGTTCTTCGAGGAAGTGCGCGCGCACCTCGCCCCCGACGGCGCGGTGATGATCAACGCGGGCCGTACCCCAACCGACA
>JBBSGN010000788.1:0-2036 GCA_038254085.1 Chloroflexia bacterium
ATCAATTCATAATTCATAATTCATAATTCAATTAGCTTACCCCTTTCGGCTGGTCGCTGACTGTGAGGCGCATGCGGCCTTTGGCGCGGCGGGCGGATACTACCCTGCGCCCACCCTTCGTGCGCATACGGGCCAGGAAACCATGCTCGCGCTTGCGCGGAATACGTTTAGGTTGATATGTACGCTTTACCATCCTCTTTTAACTCTCTCCTCTTTTAATGTCACAATACCCCAATTTACCACGCCATTATACGAGATGGGTAGGTAGGTGTCAAACGCGCTAGGGGTCGGTGGTCGGTGGTCCGAAAGCAGTAGGCATGAGAGTAGCGGGGGCAGAAAACATCCTTACTGACCACCGACCCCTGACCCCCGACCTCTAGTTATGGCGTCAGCCGCTGTAGGTCGCGGGGGAAGAGGGCGGTTTCGCGGACGTTTTGCGCTTCGGCCAGGCGGGCCACCAGGCGCTCAAGGCCGATGGCGAAGCCGCCGTGCGGCGGCATCCCGTGCTTGAACGCTTCCAGATAGCTTGCTAACGGTTCCGCGTCGAGGTCGCGGGCGCGCAGGGCGGCCAGGTAGTCCTCGTAGAGATGCAGGCGTTGCCCACCCGTCACTAGCTCCATCCCCCGGAAAATCAGGTCGAAGCTGTTAGAGTATTCCGGCCTGTCTGGGTCGGGGTGCGTGTAGAATGGACGCTTGACCATCGGATAGCCGGTCACAAAGAGGAAATCCGACCCGTGTTCGCGCCTCGCCCACCCGCCCAAAAACCGCTCATGCGCGGGTGCGAGATCAGGTTCACCTCGTACGTCCTCCCCGGTCTCCCTGCTGATCATCTCCAGAGCATCGGCGAAGTGAATAGCGGGGATGGGAGCGGGCACTTCAGGCAGGGTCACGCCAAGCAGCGACACCGCGTCCGGGGCTTCTTCTCGAATGGCGGCCATCATGCCTCTGAGTACTTGGACCAGCAGCTCCATCACCGTTGTGTGATCGCGGATAAAACCGAGTTCCGCATCGAGCGATACGTATTCGTTCAGATGGCGGGGCGTGTTGTGCGGCTCGGCGCGGAACACCGGGCCAACCTCAAACACCCGCTCGAACACGCCCACCATCATCTGCTTGTAGAACTGGGGACTTTGCGCCAGGTAGGCGGGTCTGCCGAAGTAGTCTATGGCAAAGACGTTGGCCCCGCCCTCGGTGGCCGAGGCGACGATCTTGGGCGTCTGTATCTCGGCAAAGTCCATCTCGCGGAGGGTGGCGCGAAAGCCCGACATGGCAGCCGATGCTATCCGAAAGAGGGCGCGGTGGCCCGGGTGCCGGAGCGCGAGGGGCGCGTGATCGAGTATTGTGGGCAGTTGCGCCTTGATGACAGGGCGGAAGAGGTCGAAGGGCGGCGGCTCGGCTGCGGGCGCGATGATCTCCACGATAGGGTCGTGGACCTCGATGCCGCCCGGCGCTTGCGGCTCGGCGACCGCTGTGCCCTTTACCGTGATGACCGACTCGTTATGCAGGCTCGCAAGCCGCTCGACCAGCGCCTGGTCTTCCACCACGATCTGCGCCAGCCCCTTCGCGTCGCGCAGGATCAGAAAGCTGACGTTGCTCAGTTGCCGCAGGCGGTGCAGCCAGCCCGCGAGATAGACACGCTCTCCGGCGTGCTCGGCTAGATTGACCGACCAGGTACGTTGCATGGTGACACCTCCGAGAAATAAATAGACCCCACTCGCCATGCGGACGAGGGGGGCGCTCGTGGTGCCACCGCACTTTGCCGCTGCTCTGTATGCAGCAGCCTCGCGGCCCGCTAACGGGGGCGAACCGGCGAGGCTTACTGGACCTTCGGACGAAATGTACCAGTCCGCAAGCCGTTCTTCCCCGCGCTCCGAAGTGTCTTCACAAGCTCTCATGGCCGCCTTTTCACCGACCGGCGGCTCTCTGTAGCTCAAGGTTGCCTGCTACTCTTCTCCATCAACGCTTTGTGCTGATAGAGTACAAGAATGGAGCGCACTCTGTCAACAGCCTATAGATGTAGATCGGGGCTAGTCAAC
>JBBSGN010000789.1:0-2033 GCA_038254085.1 Chloroflexia bacterium
AACGTTCTGGGCTGATATGAGCATCATGCCGAGCCGAGACGAATTGCTGTGAGTAAATCGCGGTCGCAAGGCAACTCTATAGGCTCGTATAACTCACACCTACGTGGTCCCCAACGTGACCCGGCGATAATCCGGCAGATGTTTGCCGGATTATCAGAGCGGCCAAGATCGCGGCGTGGGCGGCTGAGACGTGGCCCGTACAGGACCATCCCGCCGGCGGGATACTTTGACATTCAGCTACAATTCATATCACGAAAGGAAAGGACAAAACCAATGACAGCAACAAACGTGGGTATACGCGAGCAACTAATCCTAAAAAGAGACAAGACGCGCCTAGCCATAAAAATGAACAACTGCGGGGCGCAAGAGCGGTGCGCGTTGTGTGGCGAATGGACCTATCCCGGCGTGGGGCCTGAACTCTTTCTGGCTGATAGTTGGGAAGCAGTTTGCCACACCTGTGGCGAGGATATAGCGCCAGAGCTCATGGCCGGGCTGCGGGCTGCAAAACGCGCTAGTCAAGAGGATTGAAAGTTCGCGGCGCCGCGAAAATGTTTCCTGGTTGACGACAGGGAAGCCGCAGCCGCACAGGGTAGTGTTTAGCGAAAATTATCACGAGAATCTACGCACCGATTTCCCTTCCGCCGCGCCCGCCATTCCCCCCATGCCAGGGTATGCAAGACAAGGGTTATAACCAGTGGCGACTCTTGCGGCGGTTTTAGTACAACGTGGCGTCGTCCTGTGACCAATTGAAAGGAAGAAAAGAATGACCAACCGAGGCGAGCAATTCGAGCAATTGAAGTCGGTTAGCAAGGCCGCGAAACCGCAACTCCGGCCCGGCTCACAGGTGTGCCAATGCGCCTACTGCGAGCGGTACTTCACAGGCGTGAAAGCGTTTGACAGGCATTTAGTCCGCGCAGCACGCGGTGCTACTGTCGAGTGCCTGACCGAGAGCCGGATGCGCTCGACAGGTATGCTGCAAAATGAGCACGGCGTATGGCAGTCTGGCACGACATCGCGCCAGCGCGCAACCGACAGCGCCGCGTGAAATCTTGGCATGATAATGCCAAGTTATCAGGCAGAGTCAGAGTGGTCCGGCGGCGGTGCGAACTCGGTTATCTCGCTAGGGTGTACGCCCAGCTTCCCAGCGATCCGGCGCATAATCGCTACCCTGGGACGGTGGCCTCTCTGGATACGATATAAAGTATCCACCGAGACGCCTAGCAGGGCCGCAAACTCTCTGACGGTTAGATAGCGTTCCTCTTGAAACTTCCCAAGTGCCTTAGCCTTCATAGCCCGATTATAGCAGATTGTGCAAAACTGGTCAAGAATTGCGTCGCTAAAATATTGCTATTTGTTCTAGATTGTGCTATAATTAGGTATCAACCAAAGCAAAGCGGTTAGCGGAGGTCAAATCCGCTAACCGCCCACTCGAAGGAAAGGATAAGTTTCCATGAGCACAGGTATTATACCACGTAAAAGGCCCGAGGGCGCATATGCGCAAGGGCCGACTTTGGCTGCTCGTTTATGCCCATTGTGCAGCGGCGTGAGCCGACTAGGGCACTTCTACTGCGACAAATGCGGCGGTCGCGGGCTAGTTTACCGGAAAGGCGGTGCGAAGTGAGCAACCTAATGGAATCTATGCAATCCGGTGGTACAGCGCCTGGCAGGCCAAACACTTCCGTAAATTTTACGGAAGTGAACGGTGAGGCCGCTAAAAAGAGGCAGTCCGTTCTTAATAATAAAGAGACCGCTTCCGCCCATTGGGCGGAAGCGAACGGTGAGGCCGTAGATAATGTCGCTGCTGCTGTTGGCATGAGCGCCATAACACTCTGTTCGCCTGAGCCAATTTCAAACCAGGAACTGCACCTGGCCTTACATGACTTGATCTCGGTGCTTGTGGCAACGTCGTATTATCTGACAGAAAATGATTACTCGTCCCTGGAAGGGACACCACTTGACCGCCGGGCTTCGGGCTTCGGGCATGACATGCAGGGCGAGATCGAATGCGCTATTGACCAACTTCTTTACAAGGC
>JBBSGN010000790.1:0-2030 GCA_038254085.1 Chloroflexia bacterium
AGCCGTGGGCCGCGCTGCTTACGACATGCTGGGTCGAACCCCCGACACGGTCGAAGTGGTGCGCCCTATGCAGAACGGGGTGATCTCAGATTACCTTGTAACGGAGGCGCTGCTTAAGGCTTTTATAGCGAAGGCGCTGGGCCGCTTCAGCATGTTTAAGCCTAAGGTGATGATTTGCATCCCGGCGGGCGTTACCAGCGTGGAACGGCGCGCTGTGCGTGACGCGGCCATGCAAGCGGGCGCTCAGGAGGCATTCCTTATCAGAGAGCCGCTGGCCGCCGCGATTGGGGCACGGGTGCCTGTGGACTCGCCGACCGGCAGCATGGTCGTGGATATAGGTGGCGGCACTACGGAAGTGGCCGTTATCGCCCTAAATGGTATCGTGGTGAGCAACTCGATACGGGTGGGCGGGGATAAACTCGATCAGGCTATTGCAAACTACATTAAGCGGAAGTATAATCTGCTAATCGGAGACCGCACAGCCGAAGAGTTGAAGATACAGATCGGCAGCGCACTTCCCCTCGATCCAGATGATGAAGTGTCAATGGAGGTGAGGGGTAGGGACCAGGTGGCAGGGTTGCCTCGCACGATTGAGGTTCGCACGAACGAGGTCGTGGAGGCTATTTCTGAGCCATTGGAGAGCATAGTGGGGGCTGTACGGCAGGTGCTGGAAAGAACGCCGCCTGAGCTTGCATCCGATATTATAGATCGCGGCATGGTTATGACGGGTGGAGGGGCGCTGCTGCGGCACATAGACGCGTTGCTGACGCAGGTGACGGGCATACCGTGCTTTGTGGCGGATAATCCGCTGGCTTGCGTGGCTATCGGCACCGGTATGGCTCTGGAGAACCTGGACGTGTTGAGGGACTCCCTCACGGACGACTGAGCGGGGTCTCCGGTTCTTGATTATGGCTTGGCGGGGGGTCCACTGCGGCCCGATTCATGATTAAGTAATCTGAGACAAGAATTCATCCTCAGGAGGAATTGCATGGCGAACGTGATTTTTGACGGTGTATACAAAAGGTATGGCAACGTCACAGCCGTGACAGATATGACCCTTGAAGTCAAAGACAAGGAGTTCATGGTACTGGTCGGCCCGTCGGGCTGCGGCAAGTCCACGGCACTGCGCATGTTGGCCGGCCTTGAGGAGATCTCTGACGGGGCTATCAGTATAGGCGGGCGCGTCGTCAACAATGTGGCGCCCAAAGATCGCGACATAGCCATGGTGTTCCAGAACTATGCACTTTACCCGCACATGAACGTGTTCGACAACATGGGGTTTGCGCTCAAGTTGCGCCATATGCCGAAGGATCAGATCAAGCAGCGTGTGGAAGGCGTAGCTGATGGATTGGGCCTGAAGCACCTACTGCTGCGCAAGCCGCGCCAGCTTTCCGGCGGCCAGAGGCAGCGTGTGGCATTGGGTCGGGCCATTGTGCGCGAGCCGCAGGTCTTCCTGATGGACGAGCCGCTTTCCAACCTGGACGCAAAGATGCGTGTTGAAACTCGCGCACTCATCAATAGGCTGCACCAACGCCTTCAGACCACCACCGTGTACGTCACCCACGACCAGGTGGAAGCGATGACGATGGGCGACCGCATTACGGTTATGAAGGATGGCATGATCCAGCAGGTGGACACGCCGCGTAACATTTTCAATAACCCTGTGAATATGTTTGTGGCCGGCTTTATCGGCACCCCGCCGATGAACCTGATGAACATGCGTGTTGAGCAGGCTGGCCAGGACCTTTACCTGACGGTGCCAAATGCGGAAGCTCAGGACGATAGCATACGCCTGCGGGTGCCTGCGCTTTACTCGTCGCAGCTGACTCCTTATGTGGGCAAAGAAGTGGTGTTCGGTCTCAGGCCGCAGGATATACATGACAGCCGCTTTGTGGGCGGTATGCTCGACGAAGACGACAACCCGGAAGATATCACCAATGTGCGCGCCCGCATAGATGTGGTGGAGCCTATGGGTTCCGAGGTTTATCTTTACCTTCTGAACGGTCAGACTTCCTTCGTGTCTCGGGTGG
>JBBSGN010000791.1:0-2030 GCA_038254085.1 Chloroflexia bacterium
AGGCGGTACGGCAGAAAGGGAGAACGCTTCTAAGGCTATGCGGATGGCATCAGTGCCAGACGGGCGATTGACCCCGGTGATTCCTGGCCCAGCAGTAACTCCCGAGAAGAGCGACGAAGATAGAAGCTCAATGCGTCCGGTTGGCAGCCCAGCACTTCAGCCAACGATCAAAGATGCAGGCCCTTCTACCCCAGCTTTTACTACAGAAGATGTAATAAAGTATCACGATGCTATGCACACCTATGGGGCCGGGCAGTACGGCATCGAGGGCTACCCTTCGACGACACCAGTCAATATCCTAAAAATCGAGTTCCTGACTGAGCAGCAGCTCCGGGCGCGAATGCCATCCTATAGATCGGGTTTACCTGACGATACTCTGTTGTGCTTCGTGCAATGTAGCGGCTCCTTTACTGTGACCGGCCCACCCGGCGTCAAACCTATGGCTGCCTCATACGCCATGGAGGTGTTTGACGCTCACACAGGGAATGGCATGATGTATGGCGCGGGGCCAGCACCGAAACAATAGCTTCGTCTGTTAGAAGCTGCAATAGTCGAGCGCAATCGGGAAAGAGTATTGCTCCATGACAGGGCAATACTCTTTTCGATGTCATGGATAAATCTTATCGAGCATCCTCGGAAACGGTATCGTCTCCCTCAGATGGGGCACACCGCTTATCCAGGCCACCAACCGCTCGATGCCCATGCCGAAGCCTGAATGGGGCACGGTCCCATACCGCCGCAGGTCTAAGTACCACTCGAACGCCTCCCTGGGCAGGTGGTGCTCATTGATTCGCCGCTCCATTAGCGCCAGGTCATGAATACGCTGCGAGCCGCCGCAGATTTCGCCGTACCCTTCGGGCGCTATCAGGTCGGCGCACAGCACCACTTCGGGCCTGTTCGGGTCGGGCTGCATATAGAACGCCTTGGCTTTCGCCGGGTAGTGCGTGATGAACAGAGGCCGGTCGTACTGCGAGGCCAGCACTGTCTCCTCGTCCCCGCCGAAGTCGTCGCCCCATTCCACCTCAAGCCCGTTCTCCTTGAGTATCTCCAGCGCCCTGTCATACGTGATGCGCGGGAAGGGCGGCTTGATAGTCGCCAGCTTAGAGGTGTCGCGCTCTAGGATTTGTAACTCAGCGCCCCGCTTTTGCAGCGCCGTCTGCACGATATAGCTGACAAAGCGCTCTTCCAAGTCGAGCAGGCCGGGAAGCTCCATCCAGGCCGCTTCCGGCTCGACCATCCAGAACTCCATCAGGTGGCGGCGGGTCTTGCTCTTCTCGGCGCGGAAGGTGGGGCCGAAGCAGTACACCTTACCGAACGCCTCTATATCGGCCTCATTATAAAGCTGCCCACTCTGCGCCAGATACGCAGGCGTGCCGAAGTAGTCGGTCTCGAACAGCGTTGACGTGCCCTCGCAGGCGGCGGGCGTCAGGATCGGCGTGTCCACCAGCACATACCCGTCGTTGTCGAGGAAGTCGCGCGCGGCCTTCTCGACCTCGGCGCGTATCCTCAGCACGGCGCGTTGCTTGGGCGAGCGTATCCACAGGTGGCGATGCTCCATCAGGAAGCCCACGCCGTGCTCTTTGGGCGCAATCGGGTAGTCGTCGCCCGCAAGCCCGAAGATTTGCAGGTCGCTAACCGAGATTTCGTGCCCGCCCGGCGCGCGCTCGTCCTTACGCACCTTGCCCGTGATGATAAGCGACGTCTCCTGCGTCAGGTCGCGGAAGCGCGCCCACACGTCGGGGGGCAGATCGTCCTGGAACGCCACCGCCTGCACGGTGTCTGTGCCGTCGCGCAGCACCAGGAATTGCAGCTTCTTCTTATCCCGGTGGTGCATCAGCCACCCGCGCACCCTGACCGTCTGCCCCTCGTAATCTTTCAGCTGGCTTATATACACATCGGGAGCCTGCGTAGACTCCTCCGTCCGTTCTTCAGTTTGCATTACGTTCAGTCTCCTCCTCTATCTCACCTTTAATCATAGCACACGCCCCTACCGAGCGGCAACCACAGATCTTTGAACCGCCAAGACGCCA
>JBBSGN010000792.1:0-2030 GCA_038254085.1 Chloroflexia bacterium
AAGTGGCGCGCTACTAACCTTGTTCGCGTGCGGTTTCCTGGAAGTAGATAACTTTACAGGCCAGCTTTCCGATATGGCTGTTGAACAAATAAAAACATCCAAAAGAAGCGACAGCGCGAGTATCTGGCCTGCTCAATGGTTGATCGGCCTGACAGGTAAATCTGTACAGAATGTTCTCAGAAGTGATCCTGCGCTTCTGGAAGAGTATATTGCTGATTTCGAGGCGGCTATACAGCAAGCTGCCGAAAAATGCCACCAGGAAATGGGCGATCTGAGGATAACTCTTGGTTTCGCTGAAGATGCGGAGGGGCGGCGTGCCGAACTTGATTGGAAGGATATTATGAGGTTTACGACCGCCATAGGAAGTCAAACACTCACTATTCGAGGCTCTGACAAATCCATTTATGGTAAGCTTTTTGAGCGATTGGTGCTCGGCTCTTTTCTCACTATACTTGGCTTTGGGAGGGTTAATCCGCCGGGTAGTAACGCTGACACCGACGGTAAGTCGGAAAACGTGTTCTGGCTATCAGATAGCTCTAGCACACGCGAAACCGATGCTACTCTCTTGCTGAGACCAGGTAAGTTGGCCCGCTTTGACATCGGCTTTATCGGTCCAGGCAACTCCGAAATCTCGAAGGACAAGCTATCGCGCTACGAGCGAGAGATGGAGACCGCCGGAGGGGTGCATAGCTCTATAAGTTTCATCGTAGTAGACAGGCTTCCAGCGAAAAGCAAGAAGACTAAGGAAGCGGCGGATAGAATTGGAGCCGAGATCGTCCAGATGAGCATGCAATATTGGCCTAAATACCTTGCCCGACGATTAGGAGAGCGTCTCGGTTTTAAACATGAATTGCAAGACATACCGGATAACCAAATCAGGGGTTATCTTGCAAGCAAGTTGCAAACCATTCCTGTTCAGGATTTCCTTATCGGGGTTTCGCTCGAGGATATTGAGAAAGAGGCAGAATTACCCGAAGTTGAGGATGAGATAGCATGGGTAGAAGACGAAGAGTAGTAGCCTGCCTCTAACCCACCGCCCCCTCCACAATCCTTAGCTCCATAATCCTATCCAGCCTGAAGGTGCGCTCTTCGCCTTTCAGGTGGCAGTAGGCTACCAGGTAAGTAGCTTGTTCGCGTAGGGTGACTTTGCGGGGTTGCACTATGCGCTCGCTCTGCTTGCCGTCGCTGCCTTTGTATCTTATGCGTAGAGGCGCGTGCGAGAGCACAGCCTGCTCTATGAGCGGTGGCAGGCCCTGTATCGGGCAGAAGGGCGCGCTGCCGTCCCACTCCATGAGGGGCGGCGATATGGACCCACGCCAGCCGCCGAGGGGCGTGAGAGAGCCTTGCAGCTTGATCAGGTCGGCCAGCGTCATGACCCCTTGCGCTTCCAGGTCCCACAAGAATCGCTTCAGCACGTGCCATGTAATCGTGGCGTCAGCCAGGGCGCGATGCAGCCCCTGCGTCTGTATGCCGAGTGCGCGGGCCACATCGCCCAGCCTGTTCGAGCGAAAGGTGTAGCACCGGCGGGCCAGCGCCAGCGTATCCAGTACGGGGTTGTCGGGTGGGTCGTAGCCCGCCGAGCGCAATTCAGCCGAGATAAACGACAGGTCGAACGAGGCGTTGTGCGCCACCAGCACCGCTCCGTCTAACGCCTCCACCAGCGAGGAGGCTACGCTTCGGAAGGCGGGGGCGTCGCGCACCATGCGGTCGGTGATACCGTTCACGGCTGACGCGCCATAAGAGATAGGCCGCCCAGGATTGACCAGCGCCTGCAGCTGGGCCTTTATCTGCCCGCCGCTGCCGGTCACGACCGCCACCTCGCATATCCGGTCGCCGGTGCGCGCCGACAGCCCGGTGGTCTCTACATCCACAACCGCAAACGTAAGCTCCCCAAGCGGTATATGCTTGCCAACTTCCATCCCTCACCGGCTTTCTAGCTAAAAACCCTAGCAAATCTCTGCTAACTTGCTCCTAAAGTATAATACCTTCTGTCAAGACGTTCCTCTTTTGTAAGTGTTCAGAGTTGAGGT
>JBBSGN010000793.1:0-2012 GCA_038254085.1 Chloroflexia bacterium
AAACGTAAGCCAAAAGACCGCCTCGGTTGGCGGTCTTTTGGCTTACGTTTACTTACTTTCAAGGTTTAGCGTTAGATGCGCCGCTTGTTGAGAAGCAGAGCGCCGGAGCCGATTATCATCATGCTGACACCCAGGACGAGCATGAGCAAGGTGACAGTGTTATCCGTGCTGCCGGTCTGGGGCAGGGTTGACGGTACGCTGGTGGCGGTAGGCAACACCTCGGTGGTTGGAGCCGGGACGGTGGTGGGTAGCGAGGTAGCGGTGGCAAGCTCTGTGGTTGCTGTTGTCGCGACCGTGCCCGTGACCTCTGGACTTGCAGTGCCTACAGCGGTGCCGGTGGTTACCGGGCTAACAGTGCCCCCCGGCGTATCGGTAGCCACAGGGCTGACCGTGCCGGTAACGACTGTGCCGGTAGCTACAGGACTGACCGTGCCTACTGCTGTTGCCGTATCGGTAACGACGCTAGTTACTGTGGCGGACACCACGCTGGTTGCCGTGTCGGTGGCCCCTGGGCTGCTGGTGGCTTCGGGGGTGGGAGTGCCGACCTGCGCGACCACGCGACCCGTGCTGAGAGCGGCCACCGCGAACAAACAGAGCGCCAGGCCCACGCCGAACATCAGAATTGAGACATGCCTTCCAGAGTTGCCTTGGAATATAGAGTGATTTCTCTTCATTTTTTCCTCCTTATTCTCTTGGTAGAGAATGTAGTTGTGATTACACCGCAGCCGGTGTGCGAATAATAGTGGCAATTATTGTGCCATGATGGAGCAAGCACTAAGAATCTCCTACAAGAATAGCGGATAATGCGCCGTTCTTGTAGAAGATTACAGGCGAAGTGGTTAACGAATCTGGACTACGGACGGCGCTTACTTGCCAACATTGCTCCCGCACTGACCAATATCAGCGCTATGGCTGCCCCTAAACCTGTGAGGAGGAGGGTGTTCTCGCTGCCCGCTCCGGTGGGTGGGAGAGGGGAAGGGGTCTGCGAAGGCGAGGGCGATGAGGTAGTGAGGCTGGTAGCGGTTAGGGCGGCGGTTAGGGCGGCGGTTGGGGCTTCGATGGGCGGCAGGTTCGGGCCTGCGGTTGAGTTGGCCGGTGTCGTTTCCAATTGGGTGGTGATGGCCGTTATAGTGGGCTGCGTGGTCGGCTGCTCGGTGGGGGCGGGGGTGGTGCTTGCGACGGGGGTCTGTTGTATGGCTACTTTTTCCGCACCCAGCTTGTAGGCGACCAAATCCTGGAAGTTGCTTCCCGGAGACGAGAAGATCACGCCCACCCGCATAAATATCTTGATCTCGGAAGCGCTGGTGTTCTTGATCTCTACGTCCGCGTCGCCATAGAAGTTGTTTTTGGTGTGCGGAGTGAAGGTGGCTTTGACGCTGGCTTTATTCTGCGCGACCGCGTCCAGGAGGGCGATGCCGTCTCCGCTGTCGGTAGGGGCGTTATTGCGGGTAGCGTTGTTCACAACTTCCTGGGCGATGGTGTGCTCGCCCGCGTGCCAGGTGTTGTCACCCAGATACCACACCGCTAACTCCGCCTGCTCTGGGTTCTGCTCGGTGTAGCCTTTCTGGATGGCGTAGTTGAGGGCGGCTCGCATTTTGTCGTTGGCGAGGCCGTTGATGGCGGTAGGCTGGGTGGGGAAAGGCTTGCCGAATTGCAGGCAAAAGCCTCGGACCTTGAGAGTGGCGGTGCCGCCTGCGGGTATACTCAGGGAGCGAGGGGTTTCGGTCTGGTAGACAGGGCCGCTTGCGCTCGCGATGAGCGCCGGAAGGGTGAGATTAGAGGTCAGCGCCAGGGCTATACCTAGAGCGACGTGCCCCCACGATGCACGACCTGGGAACGAGAAACGGTTTTGGAACATTTTCTCCTCCTTATGTGAAACGTGCGACAGGTAGAAGATGGCGGCAATAGTTGTGCCGCCGTGCGGGACGACCGACGACCGACGGCGCACGCTAAATATCTATCAGTTTTATCTGCCTTCGGTCGTCGGTCGTCGGTCGTCGGTATAGCAGTTG
>JBBSGN010000794.1:0-2009 GCA_038254085.1 Chloroflexia bacterium
CCTTTCATCTGTAAAAAAGGCAGGTTTATCCGTCTGCCACGCACGGTTCGATCGAGTATACTATTCGCATAGCTCAACCGCAGGTCAAGGGTTGTGGCGGGCAGCAGGGAGGCTGCGGGGCCGTGAGCTAGAGGAGAGCGTGTGGAGAGCAGAGAGATACTCTTCAGAGTGATTGTCGAACCGGACCTAGAGGATGGTGGCTTCGTGGCGAGCACACCGACCTTGAAAGGCGTCTACGGATAAGGCGAGACTGAGGAAGAGGCCGTGAGGGATTTTCAGGTCGCCTTGGACTTCACGATACAGTCAATGGTAGAGGAGGGTGAGGAGCTTCCCGCTAGCGATGAGTCGGCGAGAGGGCTGCCTACCGTGGCCGACACTGAACGAGCCTTCCGCACGCTCGCTGCGATTTAACCTTGTGTGCCCAGACTGCCGATTGTCTCCGGCGAAAAGGCGATTCGTGCCTTTGAGCGGCTAGGCTACGAAAAGGTACGCCAAAAGGGAGATCACGTCCGCATGAAATGTGCGGGTCGTCCTCCCCTCTCCATACCTCTCAGTGATCAGATGAGCCTGCAACACTCCACCGCAAGATCGAAAGCCGTATAGATCCGCCGATAGGCTGGTTCCGCACTACCTCACTGTATAGAATATTCGGTAGGTTGCCTTCGCCGCCTGTTGGATGGTGGAGATGCAGCTCCCCAGGTTCATTGTTTCAAGCTGCGTAGAGAAGCAGGATCTGTTAGGGTCTATTTAGAGGGTAAGGGCAAGCTTTGAGTTTCTTACAGGGTTCTGCTCTGCCAACCCTGAAGCCACTATCAAGCTGTAAAGAGGAGGGTCGGAAATGGCATCTGGAAGGGTCATGCGAGTGTTGATGCTAGCCCGGGGGTACCCGCCATTCGCTATTGGCGGCGTAGGTCGCCATAACTTCGAATTACTGCACGGATTGCAGAGAGCCGGGATAGAGGTGATGGCGGCGACCATTCCGGCACAGAATTACTTGCCGTTGCCTGGCAAGGTCAAGGTGTACCGGGAGATTAGAAACAACCCCGATCCGGTAGAGCCGAACGACAACAGTATCGTACCCGCTTGGATACGTAGCGCCACAGCCGCATTCGTCCGCACGGCGGTACAGGCGGCTACCATAGAAGGCAAGCCTGACTTGATACATTGCCAGGGGCCTGTTGCCAGCGAGGCGGCGGAGATACTCAGCCATATATGGCGGATACCATACGTCTGCACCGTTCATTCAAATCAACTTTCCGCACTACCAGTTGAGGCAAGCGAAGAAGAGATACACGCAGTAAAAGAGACCTCATCGCAGATTGCGGGACGCTCCGATATCATCGTCTGTGTAAGCCGTTTCGTGCTGGAGGAATTGAGAGATACGTTCGGTATACTGGCAGAAAAGCTGCGACTCGTCCACAATGGTATAGATACCAGGCCGTTTACCGCAACTGTGCAGCGCGAACCCGCCGCAAAAATCCGGCGAGCTGCACGCGGCAGGAAGGTCGTTCTCTTCATTGGTCGCCTGATCCCTGACAAAGGCCCGCAAATACTTATCCAGGCAGCCAGGAAGCTAATCCTTGAAAGAGGACGGCATGATCTCTCGTTTTTCATTGGGGGCGATGGGGGGCTGCACAGTCTCCTCAAAGCTAGAATCCGCAAACACAAGTTGACGGACAACATGTTCCTGCTCGGGAAGCTCTCACACCACGAGGCAATAGGCTCTTACTTCGGAGCCGATCTGGTTGTCATGCCCAGCCTGCACGAAAGCTTCCCCTTGACCGCGCTAGAGGCGTTGGCTGCCGGGCGTCCCTTGCTCGCAAGCCGGGTGGGAGGTCCCCCGGAAATAATTGAAGAGGGAAATACAGGGTTCTTGATCGAGAAGACGACGCCCGAAGCCTGGACAAACGCCATAGAAACCATCGTGGACAACCCCGAGGGAATGGTCCGCTGCGGCCAGAACGGAAGGTCTCTCGTCCTCGACAAGTTTAGTTCAGAGGCAATGGTCA
>JBBSGN010000795.1:0-2008 GCA_038254085.1 Chloroflexia bacterium
AATAGTCAAGGCGAGTTGATGGTAAGCGGGCGGCAGGAGTTCTATACGATCGAAGCCGAGTTCTAGCCTGTAGTGTGCAAATAATCGTCCGACGCCTGCTACCCCGTTGTGCCGTCGTCGAATAGAGCTTATGATTATCCCATGTACACCCGCATCTGTGTGCTCATGCATATCTTCAGATTACTGATCGATCTACTCGCCAGTAAAGCCTTGCCCGACCAGCAGAAAGAATAAAGGAAGTTCTATGAGGGCAAGCTCCTGGGCAGGTAGCAGCGCAGCTAAATGCGGCCGGCCACCGTTCACGGGATGGCAAGCGGTTCCACGGCGCGTTGATCGGGAAGCTGCGCCGGAGCCACCAGCTCAGCGACCATTACAGCCGACTACGGGAGCGCGGGCTGTTGATGGGCGAGGAACTAGCGCAGCGCTTGAACGTGTCAGGGGCGACGGTGAAGATCTGGCGACGACGCGGGTTGTTACGAGCCGAACGGGGCAGCGACAAGGGCGAATGGCTCTACTATGCTCCAGACAGTACGTTACCCGGCAAGTGGCAACGCAAACTCCGAGCCCATAAACTTGATACGCAAAAGGCAGATGGAGGTGCAGTATGAGACCTACTCCTTTGCTTTCCGAGCTCGGCAGGGAGTTCGCAGTACCTCTCCTCTATGCCGCTACCTACTGCTACCTGGGTGAAGAGTGCTCCGTACTTGCTGTCGTTTGCTGTCGTTGTCCCGGATCAGGAACCTCGGCTTCTCACCGAATGGTGTTGCTTCTCGCAGGACTACGCTGCGCTCCATCTGGGCGACCCATGCATCGGTTGGAGACCGGGTTACCCTGAAATGCATAACGCGCCGAGAGCCGAGTTCGATGATGAAGAAGATGAACAACGGACGAAAGAACAGGTCGTAGACGGGCCTGAATGCGGCGCAGCCGAAGAACCAATCGCAGGCCCATACTTGGTGAGCATGGTTATGGAATGGAGGAAAGTGGACCAGTTCTGATTTGGCTTGCGCTCTGAAAGCTTTGGGTCACGTGCCTGAATTAGGAAGCTTTATGAGGGCTAGTTCTGCATCGTACGCTTACTCACTCGGATGTTGAGCTTGATTAGCTCCCCCCTTATTCGCTCGGCTCCCCACAGCCGGTTTTCTCGTGCCATCTGCTGGATCAGCCCTATAGTCTCGGCAGGCAGCCTAGGTTCACGAGAATTCGTCCTGGACTTCCTCTTCCAGAACAGGCGGAAACCTTCCCTGTGCCAGCGAAGCAGGGTATCGGGCTGGACAATAAGCAAGGCGCTTTTCCATGTGCGGAGTCGACCGGCCAATAGCACCAGCAGGGCCCGGTCAGTGTTGCTGAACTGGGGTCTGTTTACCTGACGGCGTAAAACAATCAGTTGCTGGCGTAGCAGGGCGTTCTCCACTACCACTACCACTACCAGTTCCTGCTTACCGCTACAAAGGTCCAGCACCACTCCAGGCACAGCACTGGTGGTAAGGAATAGAGCGTCACTGGTAGGCTTCCTCCATATCCATATCCGCAAGAGCCAACCGACAACGCTGCGCCGGAATGCGGGAATCACAAGCATGACGAGGAAGTTGAGGAACTCAATCAAAGTGGGACGCTTCTCCTTGCGCAAGTGGGCTAAGCTAAGAATGACCCTCAGATTCTAATTGTTTAGCCCTGGCTCTAGCAAAGAGATACGCTGAGTTGAGGGAGATTGTTCCGCGTTAGTGGCCGAGTCGGTGCCCACCTCAGGCACGGATCTGGTATGTAGCCACCACAGGTGCTCAGCGCAGTCGTCCAGCCCGCAAAGATAGCCAGGAATCAGCCTTTAATTTAGTTGACAAACTATAAGCTTGCCTGGCGCGTACGACTGCGCTTTACTCCATCGCCGTGATGAGTGGAGCGAGGTACATGACCTAAAGGGTACCGGGCCAGGTCGGGCAAGCTCAACTGACTGAACTACCTTTGAGTTCGCCCAGGAAGGCATTGCCGGCCGCTGCAAGGCGCTGGG
>JBBSGN010000796.1:0-2005 GCA_038254085.1 Chloroflexia bacterium
ACCACCCGGTAATATTCGTGGGCGTCAGAAAGTACAAAATAGGAAAAACAAACACAGGCGCCAACAGGGCTGCTAAACCGCATTTTGGGCGCCTGTGTTTTATCGAGAACAGGTTCTATCGAGAGAACACAGGAGCGGTGCTGCCGCTATCCCGACTCCTGAAGAGGAACACCAGGATTATCCCTGCAATGAACCCGCCGATGTGGGCGAAGAAGGCCACCCCACCACCCGCGACTTCCCCAATCGAGAAGACGCTTATCACCTGCGTCAATATCCAGATGCCTATCATAATAAAGGCGGGCACGTACCCGATAGTTGACACGCCCGCCAAAGGTATCAGCGCCCGTATCCTCGCCTTCGGGAAGAGGATTATATAGGCAGCCAATACGCCCGCAATCGCGCCCGATGCGCCCAGATTTGGGATAACCGAGTTGGGGTCGCTGAAGAATATCTGCGTAACGTCGGCTGCGAAGCCACACAACAGATAGAAGATGAGATACTTCAGGTGGCCCATGTTATCTTCTACGTTGTCGCCGAAAATAAAGAGGAAGAGCATGTTGCCGCCTATGTGCAGAAGGCCGCCGTGCATGAACATGGACGTGAGCAAGGTCAGCCAGGGTATGCCTGCCGGGGCAGCGTAAAGCTGGAGCGTTTGGCCCGCCACCGAAACGGGGCCTACCAGGTCCTGTCCTGTGGTTATCTCTTTGGGTATCAAGCTCCAACCGTTGGTCAACTGGTCGCCGATCAACAACTGGGCAATGAACATGGCTATATTGGCTGCGATGAGCGCAACGTTTACCACAGGAAAGCCCCGTTCTTGGGGCGTGCCTTCGTCACCGATAGGGATCATTTCGTGTGTGCCTCCTTTATTTTGTCTCCGGCGATAGTCAGACCTGCTATGTCTGCGTCCGACGAGTCCAGGATATATAACGTAGAGCCGTCGGCCAGTGATACGCGCCGCAAGCCTTTTTCCGCCTCTATCATCTCGCCCGTAGAATCATCCAGCGCCACGACGGTTCGTATCCCTGCGGGCAAGGCCAGGTAAGCCTGGGCGGGTGGCCTGGGCAGCGCATAGGTTGAGCGCCCGCCGTATGCCGAGTAGAGCCAGCCGCTCCTCCTGTCCGCGTCTTGCCCCAGCGCATACGAATGGAAGCCGGGTAGCAAGTAGCCCGCCGCGCGAAACGGTCCCGACCACGCAACGTTCATAATCAGCGCGGTACGCCCAGGCTCCATGCCATTGAGGGTCGAGCGGACGGCCCTCCAATGTGTGTCATTGTCGGTGATGCCGGAAGCCGTAGCAGGCGTGCCGCTCCCCACCAGAAAGTAGCCCACCGATAGAAGAGACAAGGCCGCGCAGGTAAGTAGCGTGCGGATAACCGCTTGCCCCTCCGCACGCTGGAATCGCGCCCATGCCACCCTGGCGCATAGAGCCGACAACAGTAGGCACGGCGGCGCCACTATCAGTATGTAGCCGAACTGTCCCACATGGCTGACCGAGAAGAAGAGGAGCGGCGGCAGTATCCACCATGTGAGGAAGCTCTTTAGCCGCCCCGACAGGCTAAACCGCACCACTCTTAACGCCCACAAGCCCAGAGGCACAAGGGCAAACGCCAACCCCACGGCAAGCGCCATCGCCTCGTTGCCGAGGTTGGACAGCAGGCCGCCAATGCCCGCCCCGACCACGCTCGTGAGGTCCGACACTGTCCTGGCTTGCAACGCGGTCTCATGCAGATACGCTTCCGGCCCGCCCGACAGCGCAAGCATAGGCAAAAGCCATAACCCGCACGTCACCGCCAACGACAGCCCGAACGCCAGCCACGCCCTGCGCGGCGCGCCCCACAACGCCCACAAGCAAAGGGGCAGTAGCACCACCAGGCTCGTCTGCCTGACGCCCCCCGCCAGGCCGAGGAGAAGACCGAGCAGGACGACGGACGAAAGACGAAAGACGAAGGACGAAGTTTGAAGCGCGAAACGTGATGCGTAATGCGTAATGCGTAATGCGTAA
>JBBSGN010000797.1:0-2004 GCA_038254085.1 Chloroflexia bacterium
CTACATCTGCCATAAGCCCTACATACATAATGGCTACAAGGACACATTCTAATCTCTTAGGCTTTCGAGAGCCTTACGCCTCGTTAGTGCCTGCATGCCAAGCACTGCCAATACCGTCGAAGCCACTGCAACAGTAGTCAGCAAGGCCAGGTAGTCCCATGGCACGGAGAGCGCCTCCGGCGGCGGGTCGAAGACCCCTGTGAGCACCGTCACCAGCATCTGGGCTACTGCAAAGCCGAGCAGCACCCCGGTGAGGCCACCCCCCAGGAGGATTACCAGTCCTTCGCTCCAGAGGAAAGCCCCCATCTGGTTGGGCTTCGCACCGAGCGCTGCTAGTATCGCGAAGGTACGCTTGCGCTCCGCCAATCCGAGAGCCAAAACTAGTCCCGTCGCCCCGGCCAGCAGAAGTATGGAGAAGGCCAGCTCCAGGTTTGTAAGACCGTGCAAGTCCACCGCCGTCAAGCTGGAGCTGATAGTTTGCTGTGTCGAACCTATATCAGATACGCTGACACCAGGCAAAGCGCTCACCACCGAGCGCACTCGGCCTGCAAGCGCGGCCGGATCGCCCGTTGCGCGTATAAGCACAATCTCCGATGCACCGCTGGCTGTCTGCTGCGCGATATATGAGGCATTGGCGACCAGGAATGAGTCGTGCGGCGCTGTTGGGAACTCGCGCACCACACCAAGAAAATGGAACGTCACTACGTGATACTGGTGATCTGACGCGTTCTGCAACCTCAGTTTCAGCTGGTCACCGGGGTTGAGCTGGTAATCCTTTACTGTTTCCTGGGACACCAGTATGCCGTCCTCGCGACTCGCTAGATCGGCCATGGTCGCAGCCGCGCTATGGCTCCCGAAGTACGCGTTTGATATGTCTGTGGCCTGCCCTATGTGCAGGGGGTCAATCCCGTAGATATCCTGCAGGTCGTTACCCACATACGCGAAGCGGTGCTGCATCGCCTGTATTCCCGCCACGCCCGGCAACACCTGCAACTCGGAGAGCTTGCTACTCGCAGGTGCCGCAGTTGACCCGGTAACCGTTACGTCCGCGCCGTTGGTGAGTTCTGCATCTATCCGGGACTGCGCGTTGTATGTGGTATTGAAAACAGCTGTCGAAACGGCAAACGAAAAGGCAAGAGCTACCAGCACGATCCCACGCACGATGAGCCCTCGCTGCCGGCCCAGGGCCGCCGCTACCACCCCTGAAAGGCCCTTTGCTATACCGCGTAGGGAGAATGCTACTGCACGACGACCTCGACCTAGAGTCTCGCCCCACAATCGCATAGCGAGCAGGCCCACGCCCAGCCACAGACAGATGGGGGCTATAAATGTCTCATAGGAGACCGAGGTCTGCGCGACCCCTTCCGGGGCGAGCACAATCTGGTAGCCCGTGCTCGCTGTTTGCCAGAAAACGATAGCAGATATGACCAGCAGAATTATGTCGAGATAGATCTTTTGCCACAGCGGTGTTTGCTGCCGCCCTACGGTGAGGCGAGCGGCTTGGACGGTGGAATGTCGTGCCTGTATCCAGGCGGGCACCAGCACAGCACTGGCAGACAGCAGCAGGCCGGCCAGCACAGCGGCCACGATCCAGGGAAGGGCATCAGGGGAGAGTAGTTCGCCGGGACCATATCTGATCGTAAAGGTGAGCAAGGCCAGCGCGAGGCCGGTACTGACGCCGCCGACACCCACGATGAGAGCTTCTATTCCCTCCAGCCGGAGCAGCCGGGAGGTCGAAGCGCCCCTTATCCTGAGCAGCCCCTGCTCTCGCCTGCGTCGGTCGGCCCCGGAGGTCGAGATCGCCACGGTCAAGAGTACCGCTAGGATAGCTCCAGGCAGCCCCAGGAAAAGGAAGAGCACCCGTGCGTACAGGGCGTCCTGTCGTACCCCTCCCAACCTCGCAGCCAGGTTGTCACCCACGATGCCGCTCCCAGCGATGCGCGCTTCTACATTCCTCGCCTCTTCTCCCACGTAGGTATAGGCACTGCCCGGGTCGGAGGGCAA
>JBBSGN010000798.1:0-2000 GCA_038254085.1 Chloroflexia bacterium
AGAAAACTCTTGCGTTTCATGATCTTTCTCCTCTGGTAATGTCTGTTCAACTCTGAAAAGATGTGCTGCCTCATAATTGAGAGGAGCAGCAGACGCAAACAGATGTGCGATAAATGTTTGCTGACATTGTTACCACCCATGCTGCAACGCGCGTTGGACTCGGTTGAGCATGCCCACCAAATATTCTATGGGCCTCTAATCATAGGTACATTCCCCTTTCTGTAGAGTAACCGGGTGAAGGTTGTCTATTTTAGCCGGGAGCCGGGTGAATAGTATATGCCCCCCGCAAAATCCTGCCAGCGCGCCCCAGCCAAGAGAACCACCCTAAGGCCGCAGCCCCTACCTTTAGCTTTCGGCGCACCAACCGCAAGCGATCCGCCCATGTTTGGCCGCAAGAGGGTAGCGCAATTTTATTCCTTGCGTACAACGATGTCAAGCGGTAACTAGGGAGATTTCAAGGTCGCGTCCCCAAGGTAACTTCTATCTTCAGGTTCTTGCCATCTCGCACGACGTCGAGGCTCGCCTTATCGCCGGCATGGAGGCGGCTCAAAGGCACGGTGAGAGGATTCGACTCATCTATCTTCTTATCGTTGATAGCCAGGATAATGTCATCTACACGCAGACCGGCCTTGTCGGCGGGGCCGCACGGCGTCACCTGCCGGATAATTACCCCGTGGTCTATTAACTGGAGGTCATCGCCCCTCAGGTTCTCCAGCGCGGCACGTGAAGCTGTGACGTTATCGGCGATCAGGCCTAGATAGGGCGTTGCGGCGTTTCCGGCGATCTCTACATCCATGTCGAGCTTGTGGAAAACCGGATCGGGCGCAGGGCTGCCGCTGCCGTCGGCCAGCTTCGGGTGCTCTACAACCGCCACGTCTTTGACAGTAGCACGCACATGCCACCCTTGCGCCGTGGTCTTATCGTAACTTTGCCCCTTGGAGGCCACGACGACATTGCCTTTGTCGCCCCTTATGTTTGCCGGGCCCGAGGCAGCCACTTCGAGGATCACCTTGCCGTTGGCTGTAATCACGACAGTACTCATGAGGTCGGGGTTACCTTGCTGTTCATAGTTGCGGCCCCTGCCCATCGAAATGACCCCAATAGGTGCGCCGCTGGCAGCACGCACGTCCAGGTCCAAGTTGAAATGGTTCTCCTGTTTGAGGGCAGACAGGGTGAATATCCAGCCCTGGGATACCGGCTCGGCTTTAGTCTCCACCCCCGCTACGCTCGTGCCCGCTGTGGACGCGTCTGCGATGGTTGTAGGAGTAGGAGGTGCGGGCACGTTATCGCAGGCGGCTAGCAGCAAGCTCGCCACAAGCAAGGTAGCGATACCCAGGCGGTATAATGGCACGGACACCCGCTTGTACATAGCTTTCCTTTATATTCGAGACTCTAAGAATTGTTCTACTTCGCGCCGCAGAGGCATGCCGGGCTGGGCGCCCTGCCTGGTCACTTTGATGGCGGCAGCCGCGGCGGCGAACCGCAAGCACCATTCCGGGTCTCGTCCCTCGAGCGAAGCCACTGCGTACGCGGCGGTGAAGATGTCGCCTGCTGCGGTGGTATCAACCGCTGTTACCACGAACGCGGGCACTGTAATAATACCGCCATGCGTTACCAGAAGACAACCTTCCCTGCCAAGCGTCACCAGCACCGAGCCGGGGCCGCGCTCCAGCAGGTCCGAGGCGGCGTTTTGAGGGTTGCCGCGAGATCCCGATACCACCTCCAGCTCCGCCTCGTTTACAACCAGCGTATCAACCATGCGCAGCAGCTCCTGGGGCAATGGGCGCGCGGGCGCTGCATTCAGCACGACGTGGACCTCTGCTGCCTCTGCTACCCAGGCGGCATGTAGTATCGTTTCCAGAGGCACTTCCAGTTGCATCAGGAGGGCACCGGAGCTGCGTATAGCAGCGGCGGAGACGTCCACATCAGCCGTTTGCAGCAGGGCGTTAGCGCCGGGGTCCAACACAATTACATTCTCCGCGAGGTCATCAACAAAAATG
>JBBSGN010000799.1:0-1994 GCA_038254085.1 Chloroflexia bacterium
CCGGCTTGAGGCCGTCGCGCACGTCGGGGAGGGCGCGCGACACGATCACGCTCATGGCGTAATCGAGGTAAGCCGAGCGCATCTCGGTATCAAGATTGACGGGTCTAATTGTGCCTAATTCCATGCGTGCTGTTCCTCCAAAGCTCTAAATGCTCGGTTCTCTACTAATCGCGATGCTACCTGTACATTATACCCGATTTTGACTTATTTTGCCAGGTTTTACACATGTTTTTGGTATATTTGTTCTAATGCTGGTTATCAGCTATCAACTGTGATATAGTACACCTCGTGCAGGCCCAGCCCGGCACATAAATGTGCGGGCTAGATCTGCAAAGCCTCCCTTCGGAGGCTCCTTTCTGTACACACCAGCCACCAAGCCAGCCCGCGTAGGCGGGCTTTGCAAGAGTAGCCCGCACATCCATGTGCCGGGCTGGGTTGCGTAAGATGAGTTATATAACAAGCGGCGTCGTGTCAGCGCGAGGGAAGCCATAAAGTCATAGGGCCAGATAGCTGTAGAGGCTTATAGCCGTGTTGACGGGCGTAGTTGGTGAGAGGTTCTTCGAGGTTGGCTTCGTCGCCGGTGAGGATCGCGGCTGGCGGGTCGCTTTGCAGGAGGGAGTTTAGCTCATCGGGGGAGATAACGCCTAGCTCGCGCCGAGTGGGTGACCCGATTAGCGATGCGCTTCGCCAGGCGAACGGGCCGGTGGCGAATTGCTTGTAGATGTCCAGTTGTCCTTCTAGCGGGGAGATAGGAGAGGGCGTCAGCACTTTACCTTTGCCCACCAGGGACGCTATCTGCGTGCCCATCTCGTGCGCCTTGACGGGCGCCCAGTTGGCGGGGAGTAGCGAGCCGCCCAGGCGGCTGTAGGATGGAATGCCGCAGAGAGCGGCTACGCACACCAGCAAGCCATATGCCCACAACGACCAGTGTCTGCTCCAACGCTGCTTATGCAAATACATTACGCCGTACAGCAAGCCCATAAGCAGGAGCGGCATTACCGCGTAGAAGTATTGATACCAGGTAGGGGTTGGCACCAGCGCGCCTATCAGAAGAAAAAGGGCCAGCGTTCCAGTGAAGATGACCTTCAGTCGCTCTGGTTTATCTGCCTGCCCGCGACCCGCGACGGCTATCGCCAGGAGCGCGAGCGCGGACGCAAAGAGGGTCAGGTTGCCAGGTTGCGTTATCACGTCCCATAGGTAGGCCAGCTTACCGGGCAGGTTCATGGCCCTGGTATAGCCCGCAGCCTGCCAGTAATCTGCGTTTACCTGGTGATAACTGATATTGCCGAATACGAACTGCCGAGGCCACGCCGCCAGCATAAGCAGCGCGGGCAACAAAGCCAGCAAGAAGCCCCCAGCGTGTAAGGTTAGCAAGCGTATTCTCTCTTTCAAAGAAGCGGGCGAGATGGGGAAAAGGAACAGCGATAAGAAGAAGGGGAAGACGGCAAACAAGAACGACAGGCGCACGCCAACCGCAAAACCGAGCGCCAAGCCGCTCAGGAGGAGCCAGGTGGCTCTCTGGCGGGCGATAGCCTTGTATTGCAGCACGGTAGCCGCAACTGCCGACAAGACGGCCAGATCGTGGTTCCAGGCCAATCCGCTCGTATACGCGAAGATCGGGTTTGCCAGGAGAAGGACCACCGTGCATGAGCTCAGCAGGAAGGCGGCGAGGTAGCTCTGGCCGCGAAACAGATCATAGGCTACATAAAACACCAGGCCAAGTAGCAGCAGGGCGCACACGGTAGAGAGGACCCTGGCGGCGAGGAGCAGGTGGTCCGTGAACATGAAGAGCGCGGCGTACACGAAGACCAGATAGGGCATCTGGAAGTAGGGGTAGTCGCGGTATGGCAGGAGACCGTCGCGGGCCAGTAATACGCCACTAGAGACGTACATCTGCTCGTCATGGTTTAGCTCCTTGCCCATGTTCTGGCTAAGGAGCAACAGGAATACCGCGCAAAAGAAGAGAAGTAAAGAGATAAAAAAGAGACAACCGA
>JBBSGN010000800.1:0-1993 GCA_038254085.1 Chloroflexia bacterium
TCTCTCACAAGGAGAGTGCCTTTCCCACTAATATTATACCACAGAACGGGCCTAAAGGCGAACTTTTGTGCGCCTACCCCATAGCTAAAGCAAGGGGTCTCAAAGGAGTTTCTCGATGAATGCACCCCATCCAGCATCGTTCACAGATTTGGCAAGCATTCCACCTGCCAATCCCTTGATGTTCAACTTCTCGACAGCAATCACAGAGTACGTTCGCACCAATCGTGCAGACAGCTTATGCAGGAAATCCGAACGCTGGTTACGAACCTTGCGATGTGCCGTAGCTACTCGTTTGCGAGACTCTCTTCCCTCGGGATTACCACAGTCACCACGGTCACCACGGTGGCGGGGGTTACGAGGGCACCTGGACAGGCGACGTTGGGCCTTAGCAAGCCGTTTCTCGCCGTTTCGGAAGTAGCGAGGGTCGTCTACCTGCTCTCCGTTCGAAAGGTTAGCGAAATGCTCAAGCCCAACGTCGATGCCCACCGCCTCACCCTGGTGGGCAGGTGGGTCAAACTCATACTCAACAGAAAAGCACGCGTACCAATGTTGCCCGTCCTGACCGTCTCGCCTGATAGTGACAGTCTTGACCTTCCCACAAACAGGACGATCCACCTTGAGCTTGAGTACCCCAATCTTGGAGAGAGTGAGCCTGTCGTTGTGCAGGGACCAACCCGACTGGGGGTAGGTGAAACTGTCATACCAACCCCCTCCCTTGAAACGAGGATAACCACCCCTCTGGAAGAACGCTTTGAACGATCGGTCTACCCGGTGAAGGACATCCTGCAAAGTCTGGCTGTACACGTCCGCAAGGTCCGGTCTGACCTGTTTACACTCCACGAGAGCGGCGGATTGCTCAGCAAAGCTGATACTATTGCCAGCCATGCGATAAGCATCCCGCCTGTGCTGGAGGGCTGCGTTGTACAACTCACGGCACAAGTCGAGGTTGTGTCGCAACAAGCGGGCTTGGCGGCTGGTGGGGCGAAGGCGGTACTTGAAGGTGCGCCTGGTAATCATTGCACTCACTGCGCTCATTGCACTGGAGGGAGTAATCCAGCACATATACATTATAGCACATATGTGCTGCCAACGCGGTGGATTGTGCACAACGTACGAACCAATTGGTGTGAAAGCGTGAATATACCAACCCACAAACGTGACATACCTGATTCGAGCCTAACCACAGCCCATAAATGGGCGTGGCTTTAGCCTTCTACTGTACGTTTTGAGTTTTGAGTTTTGAATTAGTCATTCAACTCAAAACTCAAAACTCAAAACTCAAAACTATGAAGCGGCTGATTGGTCTGACAGGCAATATCGCTTGCGGCAAGAGCACTGTTTTGCGGCAGTTACACCGGCTTGGGGCGCGCACTATTGACGCCGATGAGATGATTCATGCTATCCTTCGGAAGGGCGGGCCTGCTTACGACCCTGTGGCGGCAGAGTTCGGGCCGGGTATATTGGGCGAGGACGGGGAGATAGACCGGCGCGCCCTCGGCAGGATAGTTTTTTCGGACCCCCAGAAGCTACGCAGGCTGGAGGAGATAGAGCATCCTATCGTGCGGCGAGCCATTGAGAAGGAGATAGCCGAGGCGAATGAGCCTGTAGTCGTGCTGGACGCAATCAAGCTGATAGAATCTGGGTGGGCGGATAAGTGCGACGCGGTGTGGGTCGTGACCTGTCGCCGTGATCAGCAGATCGAGCGGCTCGTGCGGACGCGGGGCTACTCGCTGCAAGAGGCCGAGCAGCGCGTAGACGCCCAGGCTCCGCAGGAGCAAAAAGTCGCCCGCGCTGATGTAGTGATAGATAATTCAGGCACGCTAGAAGAGACACGCAGGCAGGTGTTGAGTATTTGTAAACGACCCCATTGATAAATCAAGGGGCTTTTCCATAGAACCTTTATCTGGACCTCCTTACGGATTGCAGAGGTTCTCAGAAGTACGGCTGGTTTACAAGCAGCCCTGCTAACCGAGATTAGCAGCGAAGTTACACA
>JBBSGN010000801.1:0-1978 GCA_038254085.1 Chloroflexia bacterium
ACTGAGGGCCGAGCAGTAGGAGTTGTTGGGGGAGATTTGGTTGTAGAGGGTCGTGGGTAGTGTGTAGTGGTTTCGTTTATTCACGACTACCGTCTACCGGCTACCGAGGAGAGACCCCATGAACACATACAAAAGCCTGATGGGGCAGTTGGAGGGGCGGCTGGAGAGGTTGGAGCGGCCCCCGGTTATTACTATGACCACCGACTTCGGGCAGTATGACGGCTACGTGGGCACGATGAAAGGGGTCATACATACCCTTCTCCCCGATGTGGTGGTGGTAGACATCAGCCACGATATTGAGCCTCAACAGATACACCAGGGCGCGTTCATACTCTACAGAGCGTACCGCTATTTCCCGGCAAGCGCCATCCATATAGTGGTGGTAGACCCCGGCGTGGGCAGCGCCCGCCGCCCTATTATTCTCACCACGCGGCATGGCACCTTCGTTGGCCCCGACAACGGCATCTTCACCTATATACTGAGGGCCGAGCAGACGCCTACCTCCAACCCCGACGAAGCGGGCGGACCTGCCTGGGCGGGGGGTATGTGGGGCGTAGCCCCTAACTGGGCGGGCGACCAGCCTGCTGAGGTCACAAAAGATGGAGTCGGTGGGCGGACCGCCACCCGCCATGCCGACGGCGCGCCTCGCGCCTATCACCTTGTCAACTCCGACTATTGGCTGTCTGACGTGAGCAGCACCTTTCATGGGCGGGACATATTCGCGCCCGTCGCGGCTCACCTGGCCAGCGGCGCGCATCCTGAGCGCATGGGCAAGTCCATCAGCGTCAACCGCCTGGTGAAGCTGCCAATTGGCGCGCCCAGGGTCGTGCGCTCAGATCACTCCACGACGGTAGTGGGCCAGATAGTACATCTGGACCACTTCGGCAACATTATCACCAACCTCCCCCACCGGCTCCTCGCGCCCCTTCTTGCCGAGACCGCCTCCACACCTATCGTCGAGATCGGCGACCACCACATACAGGGCCTGGACAACTCCTATGCAGACGTGCGCGAAGGCCAGCCCGTAGCCCTCTTCGGTTCCGAGGGCCTCCTCGAAATAGCCATACGCAACGCCAACGCCGCCCACCGCATGAAAGCCCGCGCAGGCGACCCGGTACGGGTGGTGATTGCGTAAAACTTATAGTACTTTTGTGTCTTGACGCGCCTTTGTTGTATCTGGTAACATCAACGTAACCCCTACCGGCTACTTCCTACGTTTCCTATCTGTTTCGTCCGTTGTGTGGCTGCCGCAACGGCGCGATTAGCTGGCTGCTGATAGCCGAGTGTCCACCATGCGTTTGCGATCATCGTTTAGCAGACCCCCACTCCGCGCACGCTCGTATCCGTTTGTGGCGTTGCTGGCTCTTGTCGCGCTGTTTTTGGCGGGCACTTCCCTCACGGTTATCGCTTCTCCTGAGGCCGGGCAGGCGATCTCGCTCGCCGCCGGCGCCCAGCCCCTGCGCCCTTTCGTGTACGCGAGCATAAGCTCTAACAGCAGCTACGACATCATGCTCTCGGACGGGGTGAGCAAGGACCGGCGGGTGGCCCGCATAAAGGTGGACAGCGTCTTTTTCGGCAATCTATCTGCCCGCCTCTCCGATGACAGCAGCACCGTCGCCTTTCGCGTGAGCGGAGACCGTCTCGGCGGCTCCAGTATCTACGCGGTGGATGTGAAGAGCGGCAAGTACTCCCTGGTGGCCTCCTCTAAGAGTACCTCCGAGGGCTTTGGTTCCTACTCCTGGTCGCCTGCGGGCAACACGATGGCCTTCACGCGCTACTCGCCCGCCCTCGACCCGGACAAAGTGGACGACGGCTATGGTACCATCTACATCTACTCGGTCGGCTTCAAGGCGGTGGCGCTGCAAAGCTCGCACGGCAGCGACCGGCTACTCGGCTTCTCCGGGGACGGCCTGGGGGTATACACCAGCCGCCAGGAAACGCTAGGCGGCGTCACAATGGAGAGCCTGGTCTACCTGCC
>JBBSGN010000802.1:0-1975 GCA_038254085.1 Chloroflexia bacterium
CACGTCTGTAGCGGATGTCAACATGAAAGCGATAAGAGGCAATTTCTTCGCTTAGTGAATAGAGAGCTGACCCCGCAGCTAGCAATCCCATCAAAGAGCCAATGACGAGACAGACAGCCCGTTCCGGGTGGCCCACAATCTTATCGAGATTAGCGACCGAAAAGTTGAGCGTATAAGCAATGCTTGCCACAGCCGCCGTTATCAGGAAAAAGATCAGCTTCTGCTTCAGGTCGAGAAAGTTCTCTACCTGCTTATCAATCTTCAGGTCGTAGTCCGACACCTTCTCCGGCGCTTTTTGCGTCGTCTTCTGTGTGGCGATGTCGCCGCCATTTCGCTGCACAACTTTCATGGCGCCACCTCTCAGGCAGCTTTATGAATCGCCGGGCTTCTCTGGCGAATGCGTATTCTATTAGCAGATAGCTCACTGTCCGCGCATCTTCGCAGATTAGACCAACTGTACTACCGAAAGGCGTCGTTGTCAAGAGGTTTAAGCGAAGAATCAGGTCTATTTATTCACAGAACGTTCTGTGAATAAATAGACCTGATTAGCATCAAGTACCGGCTTTGGGATGTATCAGGTAACGCTTCTTGGTTAGGCAGTCCTGGTTGTCTATCATGCGCCTAAGGCGCAACCTCATATCTCACGGGCAAGATAGCTCCGAGGTTTAGATGCTGTGACGCATCAAGGATTTCAATGCCTACTATCTTGTTATCTTCGCCCAGGTCCAAAACCATGCTCTCGGAAAGTCGCTTGTTAATGACCTGTTGCTTTCGGTCATCAAGGCGCAGGTAAAGCAAATCAGTCTTGTCATTATATAGAACCTGCATCTTTTCCCTCCCATTTCCCGTAGAAAACGTAAACCGTCACTGTTATTATAACGTTTGCTTCTATAATATAGAACACTTCTACGCTCTTTTGCTCGTAGTATTTATTGAGCCACTCTTGTTTGAACTCATAGATTTTGCCTTTCCCCATTCGATCCCGCTTTCCCGGAATCGGGAATCCAACGTTAATTGCGTCCCTAATTTCCTGCTCATTCGTGCCCCTTTCTTCGGCGCGTTCTAAAGTATGCGGGTCAATCTGGATTCTCATTTATATGACCTTCGTCACGGAACGCTTTCCCATCCGCCGGAGTATAAATATCTTCTCCGAGGTCGTTCAAGAAGTCGAAGGCACTGTTGTTAGCTCCAGCGTTAAGCCATGTGCGCTCGTCTATCTCCTCCTCTCCAGGATATTGAAGAATAACGCACACGCGGCCAGCCCCGGCGCTCGGCAGCACCTCGTCCAGGTGCAACTGCCCTTGCTCATCAATCGTCCCGCCCACTTCTATGGCTTTCATTGCAGCTTCCATGCTTTTTTCTCCTATAGTTGCATTCTAAAGCATACATCGCAATTTTCCAAGCTTTTTCTGTTACCGATCTGTCTCTCGCGCTGGTATCTACACCCTATCCTGCACTACTTTCACAATCCTCGCTGCCAGCTTCCTGGGAACGAAGCGCATGGCCTCGACGAACAGCCAGTTGGTGGGGCCGGGGATGGAGATCGTCTGCCCCCTCATCAACGCACGGTAGCCGGCCTCGGCCACTCTTTTGGCGCTCATCACCCCGGTCGCCATCAGCCGCGAGTCCTCCATATTACCCCGCTTCTGGAAGCCCGTTGCGGTTAGCCCTGGGCAAAGGGCCGTCACCGTCACGCCCGTCCCCTCCAACTCGACCGCCAACGCTATCGAGAAGGACAGCACATAAGCCTTCGACGCATAGTAGACCGCCATGAGGGGGCCAGGCTCGAAGGCGGCTGTGGAGGCCAGGTTGAGTATCCTCCCCTGCCTCCTCTCGACCATACCCCCCAAGAACAGCTTGGTCAGGTGGGTCAGCGCCACCACGTTTACCTGCAACAATTCCAACTCGTCATGCAGGCTGTTCTCCACGAACGGCCCGAACACCGTGAAGCCCGCATTGTTCACCAGCACGTCAA
>JBBSGN010000803.1:0-1965 GCA_038254085.1 Chloroflexia bacterium
CGACTTCACGTACAAGCTGGATGCGCTGGGCTTCGGGGTGTGCCACCAGATAAGCAGCCATTCGTACTTCATCGGCGGACACCAATTGCCATTGTGCGCGCGCTGCTCAGGCATCTATCTGGGTGCGCTGGCGTCTATCGTGCTGCTGGGCGTGCTGCGGCGGCGGTCTTCGGGCCTGCCTGCGGCCCAGATGCTGACTATCCTGGCGGTCTTTTTTGGGGCTATGGTGCTGGACGGCCTGAACTCGACGCTGCAAACATTCGGTCACGGCATCTGGGAAAGCACCAACATCTTGCGGCTCTTCACGGGCGCTCTGGCGGGGGTGGCAGTGTCGTTTCTCTTCTACCCGATATTCAACCTGAGTCTGTGGAGCCGAGAAGCGACCAGGCGCGAAAGCGTGCTTGAGCAGCCGTTCGAGTTGGTAGGCTACATGGTGGCGACGGGCCTCCTCGTGGCGCTGGTGCTTGACGGCGGCGATTGGCTGTTCTACCCACTCTCTTTCCTGAGCATAATCGGCATGGTGGCGTTGTTGACAATGGCAAACACCATGCTGGTGTTGATGATCACCCGCCGGGAAGGAAAAGCGCGAAACTTCGCGGAAGCATTGACGCCTATCCTGGTGGGCCTGTTTGCCAGCCTGATTATGCTGACGCTGCTATCCTGGGGTCGCGCCTCGCTCGCTCCATACCTGGCTAATAATATCGGGATGCCGTTGGTGCCAGGGTTGCCGTGAGGGCGGATGGTTGGCGGTCGAGACGACTGACGACTGACGACTGACGACTGACGACTGACGACTGACGACTGATAGCTGATAGCTGATAGCTGATAGCTGATAGCTGATAGCTGATAGCTGATAGCTGATAGCTCGTTACTAAAGGAGGAAAGCATGGACCAGAATCCACCAACGGGGGACGCACAGGAGCGGCCCGCCGATCAGGTAGTACCGGAGGGGCAGCCCGCACAGCCTGTCCAAAACCCCTATACCCCGCCGCCTGCGTACAACCCATCGCCGGAATATTCCGGGCAGGGAAGAGGCCAGCCACCGGGGTATCCCCAGCAAGGGCAGGCGCAAGCGGGCGGGCCGCCATCTGGCTACACGCCGCCCGGCTACAACCCACAGGGCGCTCCTCCCCAGGGGTATCCGCCCCCGGGTTACGGACCACCTCCACCGGGCTATCCGCCACCCGGATACCCTCCGCCTGGGTACGGTGTGCCTGTCAAGAAGTCGGGCGGGATACCGGGGTGGGGCTGGGCGCTGATAATAGTGTCCGGCCTGCTCCTCATAATCTGCGTGGGAATCATCGCCTTCCTGACGTTCCTGGGCACCCAGGTAAGCAGCAGCTTTTCCCGGATCGGCACGGGTCTCATAGCCAACTTCGAGCCGGTAGTTACCACTACCGAGTTCTATACCTACCTCGAACAGCACGACTACGAACACGCGCACTCTCTCCTGGCGTCCCGGTTGGCGAGCAGCAATTCGGTTAGCGATTTGCGTACCAGGTGGGAAGCGTTGGAGAGCGCGCAGCCTGGCATCACATCGGGCGTGCCCTCACCTGGCAAAGTAACAGGAAACACCGCCTCTGTAACCGAGCCACTTACTTCGAGCCAGGGGAAGAGCTACACGGTGAACCTCAGGCTGCAAAAATCGGGGCAAAACTGGGAGATCACCGGGGCCAGCCCAGGTCTGATACCCTCGCCCTAGCGTAACGCTTCGGCTGGCTATTGCGTACTATTAAGAGCAGTAGCGGCTCGCGTGGTCGGCTCATAGCAAGCCCGCACAGGTTGGCAGGAACATGCGGGATGTTGTTGGTAGCGGCCCTGTACGTAAACGACCCCATGCCTAAAGGCAGGGGCCTTGCCCTAAAACCTTACTCTGGGCTGTCAGGGGACTTGCAGAGGTTTCGAGCAGTATGGCAGGTTTACAAGCTGCCCTGCTGATATTAACAGCAGCGTTATGGTCAGCGA
>JBBSGN010000804.1:0-1965 GCA_038254085.1 Chloroflexia bacterium
AAAACTCAAAACTCAAAACTGACTATGCCAGGCGCGCGCACGCACGATTTTATAACGATAGTCACGGGGGCGGCTGCTGCACCGGCCATCCTGAATACGAACCTGCCCGACATGGGGCCGACCAACGCTATCGTGTTGCTGGGGTCTTACCTGGCGTCGGGTCTCCTGTTCAGCCCCGACCTTGACCTGCGCTCGTCTCCGTACAGGCGGTGGCGGGGGATGCGCTGGATTTGGCTCCCTTACCAACGTGCTATTCCCCACCGGAGTTGGGTTTCGCACAGCTTCGTCTTTGGCCCGCTGCTGCGCGTGTTGTATTTCGCGGGCATAATGTCGCTGCTGGCGCTGGTGGCACTCGGTTTGCTCAACCTCCTTGTGCCGGTGGACCCGACCGGCACTTTGCTTACTGTCGCAGCCGCGATCACGGGCTGGATAGAAGCCCACCCCGTCGTGATTGCCTACGCCCTTATAGGGTTCGTGCTGGGTGGTGCAGCCCACACGCTGGCCGATCTCATATCTACAGCCATCAAACGGAGATTTTAGGAAGGGGTCAGACAATATGCCTCACGTACCCATCAGCAACTACCACGATTGGAATGTCACCCCGGAGCAGGCGCAAGCGATACAGTTGGCTCTCGCGGACAAGGTGTCCCTTACGCCCGAACTGGGGGAGGTGAAAGCGGTGGCGGGCATAGACATGAGCGCGACGGGCGTGGCGAGGGCCGCCGTAGTCATACTCTCCTACCCGGAACTGGAAGTGCTGGAGATAGCCCGCGCCGAGAAGCCGCTTGACTTCCCCTATGTGCCCGGCCTGCTGTCGTTCAGAGAGGGGCCTGCTATCCTGGCCGCGTTCGACAAGATCAAGCAGTGGCCCGACCTGGCCTTCTTCGACGGGCAGGGCATAGCCCACCCCCGCAAGATAGGCATCGCATCCCACATGGGTGTGCTGCTCGACCTGCCCAGCATAGGGGTCGCAAAGTCTCCCCTGGCCGTGCGTGGCCCCGAGCCTGGGCCTGAGCCTGGCTCGTGGACCGAGTGGAAGAACCGGCACGGCGAGGTGCTGGCCGCCGCCGTCCGTACTAAAGTCAACACCAACCCCCTCTTCATCTCCCCCGGCCACAAAATGGACCTTCCCACCGCCGTAAAGTACGTCCTCGACAGTTGCCGAGGCTACCGCCTCCCCGAACCGACTCGCCAGGCGCACAATGCGGCGGCGACGAAGGGCTGATTGAACCTTTTGGCAAGAATCGTTGTGTATATATGCAAGGCGCAGAGTTGGATTAGCACTGCGCGGCGGCGCATCCGGTACGTGTTACGCTTGCCTTTCGGCGCAAAATGTGGTACTATAGAGGTTATGCGTGCGTAAGGCGAAGGTTCTATAAGAAGCGCCTCGCACCTAAGTTGAAAACTGAATATCTCCGATTTGTAAGCATATTAATCTCATTGGAAAGGGGGTGGTAGGGCCTCTCACCGGCTCGGAGCAAGGGTAATCCGGGCCTAGCGGATACACGCAAGGTGGAGGAAAAAAGATCGGCGTTGGCAAGGATTCGAGACGCCGCGCCAGGTTCGCAAGCTGCCGGTCCACAGCCCATTACGTGGCGGCACGCAACACATCCCCGTGTGAGGATTAAGCTTTTTACATTGCCTTTTGGCTCATAACGAGCCAAATCAGGTAGGAGGAGAGAATGAATAAGACAAAGGGTATTGGGCGCATAGCGCTCTACCTAAGCATAGCAGGCGCGATGGCTATTTCCCTCGTGCCCGCAGGCGCCAATCAGGCGTCCGCCCAGGCAGGTTCCCGCACCATCAACGGCCATGCAGTGGCCGGTCGCTTCCTTGAAGTATGGAGCTCCCAGGGCAGCGAGCAGAACAACGTTTATGTGAACGGTCTCCCGATCACCGACAGCCGCGATGAGATCAACCTCACCGACGGCAAGACCTACCACACCCAGTGGTTCGAGCGCGCAC
>JBBSGN010000805.1:0-1959 GCA_038254085.1 Chloroflexia bacterium
AGGTACCAGCCCAGTGACGCGTAACACACCGGCGCTATCCCGCTCCGCGCTTAAGCCAAGGTACGGGACGCCTGTGCTCAGGTAGAGCATGAAAGCCAATAGGCCAACATAGACCGCAGTGATAGACAAAACTAGACCAAGGCGCAAACGTTCCCCTGAGCTGCGATGAGCGGGTTTGCCTGCCGCCTCTACGGGAGAAGGAATGGTAAAGCTAGGCGTCTGGCTGAGCGGTACGCCACTCCCGAATGGCGCGGAATTACCAACCAATTGCATAGCGGCAACATGAGCCGGTGTGACCGGCTCGAGCGTTGATTTGCTGTGTATTCCGCTACCCGGTTTTTGCCAGGGCGGCTCAGAATATTCCATAAATTATGCCCATTACAGATACCAGTAAAGATGCCACGACAGGCACCAGGAGACCACAACAAGACGTTGCTCTAAGTAGGCTAACCGTATCTACTCGAAAACAGAGCACGGAAGGAAACGGACGGTACTTCCCAGCCACCTTTCGCCACGCACAAATTGCTCTTTACTACAATTTGTGTTGCAGTAGTATTATAGCAACGGCGTACGCTCAGGCGCAAGACACAGTTGGCACTACTACGGGGGTACTTAAGTCACCTGAAAATAGAGCCATAGCTGCTACCTCCCACGAAACATCAGGCTGTCTGCTGATCGCTGCGTGTAATCACAGCTATATAACGTACAACTGGCGGAATTGGATAGTAAAACACGCAAACCCCCTTGCGTGGGGCCAGCGACGAGATTATGCCTGGGGCGGAGTAGTGCGCCCGGGGCATAGTTCTGTGACCCACTTTGCAGCGCCCCTACATTAAAACAGCTTGAACAGTGTATAATATGCTGACCTTCGCAATATAACCTAGAAACACAGGAATTTTCAAAACATCAAAGAACAGAGGGAGCAAAAATGATGAGCACAGATGTTGAAAACACACAGCAAACGCAGGGACAAAGCGGCTACGCTCACCCCGAAACGCTGGTCACAACCCAGTGGGTCGAGGACCACGTGAGCGACCAGTCTATTCGCATCGTCGAGTCGGACGAGGATGTGCTGCTTTACGAGCAGGGCCATGTGCCCGGCGCTGTAAAGCTGGACTGGCATACCGACCTGCAAGACTCGGTGCGCCGCGACTACATTGGCCGCCAGCGCTTCGAGGAACTTTGCCGTGAGCGAGGTATCTCGAACGATACCACAGTGGTGCTGTATGGAGATAAGAACAACTGGTGGGCCACATACGCCCTCTGGGTGTTCCACCTGTTCGGTCACACCAACACGAAGATCATGGACGGTGGCCGCGTGAAGTGGATCGCGGAGAATCGCCCTATGACACGCGACGTGCCCACTTTCCCGCCAACAGAGTACAAAGCCAATGAGCGCAACGACAAGGCCATCCGCGCCTTCCGCGACGAGGTGTTTGCGCTGCTGGACGGTGATACAGGCACCCTCAAGGGCAACACTGCCCTTGTTGACGTGCGCTCGAACCCCGAGTTCACGGGCGAGATGCTGCACATGGTGAACTACCCGCAGGAAGGGGCGCAGCGTGGCGGGCACATCCCCGGCGCGGCTAACATCCCGTGGGCCACAGCAGTACGCGAGGATGGCACTTTCAAGAGTGCTGACGAGCTACGCGGCATCTACGGGCCAAAGGGTGTCACCCCCGAGAAGGACGTGGTTGCTTACTGCCGCATTGGTGCAACGGCTGGCAAGCGCGCGTGTCCCTAACTTCACGGCATCATTTCTCAACCTAAATTCCCACTTCATGATTTCAACTTCTCTTGCACGGCGGCTGAGTCTGGCCGTGCTCGGTTTGAGCAGCCTGACCGCCACTGTTGCGGCAGCACAGTCCACCACCCCGCCCCAGAAGGGCGTCGGCGTCACCATCGCCAACATTGACCCGTCGGTGAAGCCCTGCGAGGATTTCTTCCACTATGCTTCGG
>JBBSGN010000806.1:0-1950 GCA_038254085.1 Chloroflexia bacterium
CTGCCACTGTAGCAAACGTCTATACCCCACTCGTCAACGCACACCGGCTGGCCGCCCAGCGACGTAACCGCGTCCACCACCATGAGCGCGTCCACCTCATGCGCCGCCCGGGCAATAGGGGCTATCTCCTGGCACACGCCCGTGGAGGTCTCGGCGTGGACGGCGCACACTATGCGGGGCTGCGTCCGCCCTATAGCGTCAGCCATCAGGTTCGTGTCGAGGGCCTTTCCCCATTCGGCCTCGACGCGCTCCACTTCCCCTCCCAGGCGTGCTGCTATCTGGCATAAGCGGTCGCCGAAATAGCCTATGACTCCTACCAGCACCGAGTCGCCTGGCTCGATAGTGTTGGCTAGAGCCGCCTCCATGCCCGCCGTGCCCGTGCCGGACAGGGCCAGCGTGAGCCTATTGCGGGTCTGGAACGCGCCACGCAACATCTCCTCCAACTGCTCCATAATCACAAGCAGTGCGGGATCGAGATGCCCAAGCGGAGGCAGGATAAGCGACCTTAGCACTTCGGGGTCAACTTCGCTCGGTCCCGGACCGAGCAGCAGGCGCTTGGGTGGGCAAAGCGGCGGTTGCTGTCGCGGAGGGTTGGCGGTTGTCATGTTGGTTTGTTGTCTCCTTTTGGACGACGACGGACGACGGACGACCGCAGTGGTTAGTAGTTGGTGGTCAGTTGTCAGCAATTACAGTTCACGCTTCAGGCATCGTCGGTAGTCGGTCGTCGGTTGTCCGTCGTCTATCCCGCAACCGTAACTGCCCACCATCCCGCCCATAGCGGGAGGCCACGATCTCCGACATAATCGCAAGGGCGATTTCGGCGGGGGTTTGCGCACCGATATCAAGCCCGACGGGCGCGTGCAGCCGAGCCAATTGGTCGGCGGCGAGGCCGTCTTCGCGCAGTGCCTCTAGCCTCTGCTTGTTGGTGGTGCAGCTGCCAATTGCCCCTACGTAGCGCGCTTCTGAGCGCAAAGCGGCGGCAAGGGCCGGGTAGTCGAGCTTGGGGTCGTGGGTCAGCACTACGACAGACGTGCCGCCGTCAAGCCCCAACCTGCCCATAGCCTCGTCGGGCCATTCAACCAGCACGTTGTCGGCTAGCGGAAAGCGTTCGCGGGTGGCTAAAACCCCGCGCGGATCAACTACCGTCACGTGGTAGCCAAGCATCTTTGCCAGCCGATGGAGCGGTATGGCGATATGGACCGCGCCCACTATAATCAAGCGTTGGGGCGGCGGAAAGGTCTCGATGAAGACTTCCAACGTTTGGCCGTCTGCTTGATAGCTGCGGATTTTGTTGCGCCCATCGGCAAGCATCTCCAGCGCGTCCTCGGCTATGCGACTATTGAGGCCAGCCTGGATGCTTCCCACAACAGGGCCGCCACCGGGCACCAGCATCTTGGCCCCGACCGGCCCGCCAGAGATTACGGTTGCCAGCGCGGCTGGTTTACCTGCCTCTATTAGTTCCGCCAGAAGCGAATAGACCCCGGCCATTACGCCTCCCTTGTTCGTAGTCGGTAGTCTGTGGTTGGTAGGGTTGGGTTCCATTCTACATCCTGTTCATCAAGTGTGCCAGCGATCAGGTAAGGATTCTGTGCGCTGGACAGACCCAGTTACATTATCTCCATCTCCCGCCTTGTGATATAGTGAGCATGGTGATAATAGCATCGCCCGGTTGCGGGAGGGTACTACGCCGTAGGGAGGACAGTTTGTAAAAGAGACCCGCCGCACAGACCCAAAGACGCAGAGAAAATAACCATGCTTCTCTGCGTCTGTGCGGCGGGCTTATAGTCCTCTCAGCTATTCTTGTCAGGGTGCTGTCTTGCTAACCCTGTGGGCTACCTAGTACCTTTCCAACAAAACATCAAGAGCTATGGTATAGTTGGGGCATGAGAACAGCCCAACCAATCCAACTGAGCGGCGAGCAGCGCGCCGAGTTGAAAGCACTGATCCGCA
>JBBSGN010000807.1:0-1940 GCA_038254085.1 Chloroflexia bacterium
CGTAATGGGTAAAACGTAAAACGTAAGGGGTAAGGAAACGCTGTCCTTACCCCTTACGTTTTACGTGTCCGTGTCACCGACGAATTCAATCTCAGGCTCTAGCTCAATGCCGAACTGATCGCGGACACGGGAACGAGCCATGTCCATCAAATGTAGCACTTCGGCAGCGGTTGCCCCGCCGAGGTTCATCATAAAGTTGGCGTGCTTGGGTGAGAACTGGGCCTGGCCGTAGCGGCAGCCCTTCATGCCTGCTTGCTCGATTAGATAGCCCGCCGATTGGCCTGGGGGGTTCTTGAAGGTTGAGCCTGCGCTTTTGCCCTGGGGCTGCTTCGCCTGGCGCTCTTCCAGATAGGCGCGCATTGTTGCTTCGCATTGGTGATCGAGGTCACGGTACAGCTTGATATTGGCGCTCAGGATGGCTTCGGTTGGGGAGAGAGTGCGCCGACCGTGCGCCTTGAAGCGGCTGGTACGGTAACCCAATTCTAGTACACTAGCGGGCCAGGTCTCGACTGTGCCTGTGCCGGTCAAGACCTCGATAGAGACCAGATCGTCCTTTAGCTCCTTGCCGTGCGCGCCAGCGTTGCTCACTACCCCACCGCCGACGCTGCCGGGCACGCTGCTGGCCCACTCCTGCCCCGTCCACCCGGCCTCGCAAGTAATACGCGCCAGGCGGCTGAACAGCACGCCCGATTCGACGTGCCACAGGCTGGTATCCTCATCGAGCAGGTCGTGGGATATGTGGCGGGTCTTGTTGTGTATGACCAGGCCGTCTATGCCGTAGTCGCCTACCAGGATATTGGTGCCGTTGCCGATGACTAGATAAGGTATATTATGCTGGCGGGCGAACAGCACAGAGGCAATTAGCGGCTCTTTGGCGATGACGGTTACGAACATCGAGGCCGGGCCACCAATGCGAAGAGAGTCGTGCTTACTCATCGGCTCGTTGCGTACCACCTGAAGCCCGGTGGCGGCTTCGAATTGCGAAGCGATTTCAGGCCGGAAGGTAACGGTGGAAGATTGAGGACTTCCGGGCGCAGCGGTGCCCGAAGGCTGAGTACTTTGGCCGAGCCTTCGCTCTGTGGGCTTACCTAGTGTCTCATTGCTTTGGTCAGCTAAAGGGATATGTCCCTTTGTAGCGACAGTGGTTGGTTGGACAGGCGGCTCGTCGGAGCTTTCGGCACGCTCTTGCAGAGCAGTGAGGAGAGATTCGCCTGCTTTCCATACATCGCCCGCGCCCAGCGTCAGCACAACGTCGCCGGGTTTGAGGTCGTCCAGGAGGATTTGGACCGCTTCGTTGATGGTGGGAGCGAACTCAGCGTGCGCCGCTTGCGGCGCCATGCGCTCGACGATGTGGCGGCCACTTATGCCGAGGGTGTCACGCTCGCGCGAGGCGTATATCTCGGTGACGACCACCTGGTCGGCGGCGCTGAGGGAGGTAGCGAAGTCGTCGAGGAAGTCGCGGGTGCGGGTGTAGGTGTGCGGTTGGAAGAGGACGAAGATGCGCCGGCCGGGGTAGCGTTGGCGGGCGGCGCTCAGGGTGGCCGTTATCTCCGAGGGGTGGTGGGCGTAATCATCTACGACCGTCACGCCGTCCGCAACGCCCTTCACCTCGAAACGGCGGCCCGTGCCCTGGAACTCGCCCAGCCAGTAAGCGATCTCCTCCGGTTGCAGGCCGATCTCTATGCAAGCGGCAAAAGCGGCTAAAGAGTTAAGTACGTTGTGCATGCCGGGCAGTTGCAGCGAAACGCGAGCTAGTCGTTTGCCGTTGCGCTGGAGCGTGTAGGTGGTGCCACCGCGCTGGTTTGACCAGAGATTTACCGACTGCCATAGAGCCTGCGGAGCTATGCCATAGAGCTGGGTGCGGAAGGGGGCGGCACTATTAGACAGATCGTTTGCCAGCAACGCAGAGTTGGGGTCGTCGGCGCAGAGGACGAGCAGGC
>JBBSGN010000808.1:0-1938 GCA_038254085.1 Chloroflexia bacterium
ATGAGCAGACGTTGAGGGATTTGCTGGACTACTGGCGGGAGAGGGTTTAGCGGCGAGCGTGGACCACAAGTTAGTATTTGAGGTGATGAGAGAATGGTACACACGTTATTATTAGAAGTGCCGGAAGATGTATATAGATCGCTCGTGGAGACAGCAGAGCAAACGGGGCAACCACCGGAAGAGTTGGCTATCCAGTGGTTGGCCGCCGCTAATCGCTATTTCGCGGATGATCCGTTAGAGAAGTTCATCGGCGCGTTTCAGAGCGATGTCCTCGATTGGGCGGACAAGCATGATCTATACATTACCAGTTGAAATCATCCACCTGGATGCCGAGCTTGATGGACAAGCATGGCAGTTGCTCAAGAACAGATAAGATAAGGACTGGAGCCTCGTGGACTGCTCAAGCTTCGTTGTCATGCAGCAACTTGGTATCGTTGAGGCGCTGACAACAGACCATCACTTCGAGCAAGCAGGCTTTGTTTGCCTGTTGAAGTAATGGTTCCCATTGCTACCCCCACCCGCATAACGTATAATTCAGGTGTGACAAAACGAAGACAGCGCATAGATGGGTGCCTTACAGGGCGGGATTGCGAGCATGGCAGACACCGGCAGGGTCGGTAGGACCGTAGCTCTGGAAACGGCCAGCATGGACCAGCTGGAGGCGCAGGTAAAGACCTGCCAGCTATGCCGCCTGGCGAAGACCCGCACCAACGCGGTGCCGGGCGAGGGGGACCGCCGGGCCGAGGTGATGTTCATAGGCGAAGGGCCGGGCTACCATGAGGACAAGCAGGGCCGCCCTTTCGTCGGCGCGGCGGGGCAATTTCTCAACGAGTTACTCGGCATCGCGGGCTTGAGTCGCCAGAGCGCCTACATTACGAACGTAGTCAAGTGCCGCCCGCCTAACAACCGCGACCCGCAGCCGGACGAGATGGCGGCCTGCGTCCCCTACCTTGGGCGCCAGATAGCCCTGATTGACCCCCGCGTGATCGTCACGTTGGGCCGCTATTCGATGGCTCGCTTTTTCCCAGGAGAGCGTATCAGCCAGATACATGGCACCGCCCGCGTGGTGGATGGCCGCCTGTGCGTGGCAATGTATCACCCGGCTGCCGGACTGCACCAGGCCAGCCTGGCCGATGTTATCAGGTCGGACTTCCGCAAGTTGCCGGTTTATGTAGAGCAGGCGCGGATTATGGCTGCACCCGCACCCGAGGTGGTTGAAGAGTGCATGTCGAAGGCTGAGGCGGCCCGCGAGTTCGTGGCGGACGACCCCGAAACGTTTGCCATTGTTGACCCAGGCGGTGAGCCTACGCTGGAGGCCGGACCGGCGGGTGCGGCTCCCGCCCAGACCGAAAGGGCGCCTGTACAGGAAGCCGGGAGCGTACAAGCAGTCGCCCAGGTGGAGAGGGATAAGAGCGAGAAGTCGAAGCGGAAGGGTGAGGAGTACAAGCAGCTTTCGCTGTTCGATCTTTAGCTTCTCGTAACGTAAATGGCTGAATCTGAAGTGCAAAATATAGCGCCTGCTGCGGTGGCGACCGCTCCCCAACAGGCAGGCAATACCTACCGCATGTCGAAGGAAGGCAGGTGGCAGGCTGTTATCTTGCTGCTCGGTGTAATTAGCATCTGGGTGTTTGCCCTGTGGAGCTTGATTACCATACTCGATGGCGGCATAAGCGGTGTCGAGTGGGTGTCTGCGCTGTTGATGCTGGGGATACTAGCGGTGGCCCCTTTGGTGGCGTGGGCGCTCCTGGAGGAGGCCAACGCCCAGATAACCACAAACGATGCCGGCATTACCTACCGCTCGTTCGGCGGCGTAGACATAGCCTACGAGTGGGACGACCTGGCGGGCTTCGAGCGCAAAGGGCAGCGAGGCCGCATCGCCCGCTTCTTCCTCGGCGATGACGACGAGCTAGAGATAAAAGAGGAACCCGTAACGCGAAC
>JBBSGN010000809.1:0-1933 GCA_038254085.1 Chloroflexia bacterium
AATCCTTGCACAAGAAGCGCTGCTTGGAGTTGGAGGTCATCCCGTTGCGAATTATGTTTTTGCTGCCGCAATGGCGACAGGCGATCTGAATCGTAACCATGCTCGTGAGTGTACCGTGCCTCTCTACCTTGAACCATTACCGCAACTGTCGAAGTCCCATATTGTAAAAAAGCTGTTAGCCAACAGAGGCTCCGGTCAGAAAGTAGGGATAGAGATGAAAGCCATGATGCTAGGTTACTGGGTGATCTTGGTGGGGGTGGTTTTGGACATCGTCGGGACCTTCTGGGACGTCGTAGACCCCCTAACTGGCGAGCAAGCACTGGGAGGGACACTCACCCCAGAGATACTGAAATTCCTAGGGATAGTCGTAGTGATCCTGGGCCTAGTGCTGGGTTTCAGGCTGGGGTTGAGGCGCCGAAGTTGATCGGTCTACGTTCGCTGTAGTTTGCCCGATTCCTGTCCTCGGTACCGCAACTAGTTTCCGAGAGGGCTAGTCTTCTCAGAAGGTGGGTGAATAGAGGCAATCTACCCCAAAGCGCTAGGCGCAAGCTCTAAGCAGGAGAGAGGCATTTCGCTTATAGTGTCGCCTAGAAAAAGAGAGGGCCGGGCCAGGTAATAAGAGAGGCTACCAGACCAAACATGTACCAGATGTGTGGCGGCCCGGCCTCTCCTAAGAACCAGTATTCACATTATCACAGCACTAACAACGTCAACTATGCTTTACCTAAAGTAGATTATGCCTGATGTGCTTCTTCTGTAACGCTGTAGTTGAAGCTAATACTTCAGGACAGGTTGAAGAGGCATAGGAGGCTTTCACGCTCCCCTCGTAGATTTATTCTACGCGCGTAACAACTAATAATACATCTAGCCCTCCTCCTTCAATAACGCCGCGTGGATATTATGCGGGTTTAGCTTTCTACCCAAGCAACCACTCGTAGCCTTCCTTTCGCCCATCTGCAGCTCTATTTCGCTGCTGTTCTTTGTCTCTCTCATGCTCAGCGTCGACATCCGAGGCACTCGCTGCGTCAAACAACCACTCGTAGCCGTCTTTAAAGTCCTTATTGGGGGGTAGGGGGGTTAGTTGATTTGGTTTAGTTAGACTCTTATTAGAGGCCATAGGCCCTCCATGTCCGGTGGTGGTTGTGCGTTTTTTTGATCTTCGCTGGCTGCTACTACTGCTAGCCATATCGACTCCCTTCCTGGCTGCTACTACCGCTATGTGCACCACCCTGTAGACGTAGGCGCCAAAGCGCCCGTGCCAGTCTCGCTTTCGCTCTACGAACTCAATCAGGCCCTTCTCTTTTAGCAGGTGCAGGTGGCGCTGGATGGTTCTTGGGCTTCGGGAGAGCTTCCTGGCCAGTGTCTCCATACGTGGCCAGCACAGCCCGGTCTTGTTGTTGGAGTAATCTGCCAGAGCGCAGTATGTGGGGATCACCTCCGTAGGGATCCCCGCTGAGATCAGCTGGTGTACCTTTGGTATGCGGGTAAACCTGGCTTTAACCGCCACGGCCAACCTCCTTGAGGTCACGCGACGGGTCCGCCCTGGTGATGTTAATATTCACCAACGCGGCGGGTACCTCGGCAAAAAGGACTAGTCCCGCCGCTTTTTATGCTCTTTTTTCTGAGGGGTACTCTACCTGTCGACGAAGCTTCGCGCCAAGGGACCAACAGGTTTCCGCGAATAAACCTTAGCGGCAATCTAGTGAATAAGACGCCAGCCTTCTAGCTTGGCGTAAGCCCTTTTGCAAGAAACGGCTATAGACAGCTCCCCCAATTCAAGATATGTTCTAATTGATACTTATATCCCGTTGGGAATGGCGGGAGAAGGAGGACAGGCTGTGACTACGCAACCGACCATCGACGAGAACAAACTGAACGAATTTATTGGGAGGTTCGTCGGGGATCTTGGCGCCGTGGTGCACGCGGCGACGGT
>JBBSGN010000810.1:0-1926 GCA_038254085.1 Chloroflexia bacterium
AGTAGCGGCTCAGGTGCGGCTTAAGATCCCCCTTTTGAGCAGTCTCGCTGCGTGGCGAGGCGAAATCTCCTCAACAATGCCGCGTCTCTCCACTTCATCTGCGATCTCACGACTACTCCACTGGCTGATTGGACGCCCACTCTCAGCAGGGGCCTCACATGCCAACGCCACGATTTGGCACACCTGCTCAGCTGCTCAGCAGTGATGCGAGGCGGTGCGCCAGAGCGCGGTATATCTGTGAGCCTTTCTTCAACGCTCAAGTCGTCGAGTGAGGCGGCTTGCAGGCCGAGCCAACGTCCTCGCCACAGCCGTACCATGTCGCGGCTAACTCCAAGTTGGCGCACAATCTGCCCGTTGTTGAGGCCACCTGCGCCTGCCAGCACGATGCGGGCGCGTAACGCTAGCTGCTGTGATGTCGCGTGGCGGCGTAGCAGATTGTTCAGTTCCCCACGCTCCCTGTCGGTCAGTTCGATCATCGGCGGTTTTGGACCATGCATTGGCTGTTTCCTCTCTTAATGTTACAGCCATTATACTGTAGTCTCAATTGAGCTATGCTGTACTAGGTTGTCGCATCATTCTTCGCCCTTCCGTTTATCGCTTTCACTGCCCAACCAATTCCAGATGCCCTGCAACACCACCTTGAAAGCGTAAAAGACAACAACACCTAATGCAAATATTGCGAAGCGGCCAAGATCCTCGCCGTTAGGCTGGGGAAAAGGTCGGTTTTCAGGCGTGCCAGCTGGAGCCGTTAAATAGACAACCAATAACAACCAAACAAAACGAAGACACTAAAGCAGCTTGGTCTAAATCGTTTTCTCATATCGTCATTGCTTCCTACTTTGCCTGCAGAAACCCGTCGACGCTCTCTTTCCACACCCCCGGCGCAACCGCAATCAGTGCCTCATGCCCCGCACCTGGGAAGCTGACAAACTGCTTAGGCCCGCCTAGATGGTCGTAGATCGCTCTGGCCTGCTCGGTGGTGACGCGGGGATCGCGCTCGCCGTGCATAAGAAGGACGGGGCACTTGACCGACCTCGCGTAGTCCGCCGGGTTGTGGGCAAAGCCATTATACCCCTGCTGCACGCCGCCCCAAAAGATCAATAGCTCTGCGGCGGGAAAGGCGGGCAGGCCCATCGAGTGGAAGCGGTTGCCAACCGTATCTAGAAGGCTGTCGAAGGGGCTTTCGAGGATCAGGGCGGCGGGCTGTACGTCCTCGGACGCGACGGCTCGTAGCACGGCGGCAGCGCCCATCGAAACGCCGTACAGCACGATAGGGCGGCCCGGCCAGTTGTGTCGAGCATAGTCCACCGCAAGGGCAACATCATTCCCTTCGCGCACGCCCAACATGGTGTCTTGCCCGCTCGACCCGCCCGCGCCGCGAAAGTCCACGAGGAGCGTATCATAGCCCATCTCATATAGAGCGGCAGCAGGGGCAAGTAGGCTCTCTTTGCTCTCGGCGTACCCCGGAAACATCAGCACGATACCGTGAGGCTGCGAATGCGGCATGTACCAGACCTCTATCTGCTGGCCTTCGCCTGCGCTGATACGGCGTGCTTCATAAGAAAGGCCCACATCTTTAGGTGTGTGCGTGTTCTGCGGCCTGGTGACGGTCACGCCAGCGATTATGGCCCACGCTTTTTGGGGGAGCGACATGGCTTCGATCTTGGGCGTGCGCTGCCCTGCGGAGGTGTAACAAGGTCATGGCCCGCGCCTGCATCCACGCTATGCTATTGAGGACGAGTATGGCCGCTAGCATGATCAGAGCAAGCAGTTTACGGCGCTTAGTTCTGTCTGGTCTCATATAATTCTGAGGTGGTAGTGGATATAATCAAAGATTGCCCTCTGTAGGGGCAGGTCTTGTGCCTGCCCTCTCTCCTTACCTCGATATCTACGGCTCACCCACAGGGCAGGCACAAGACCTGCCCC
>JBBSGN010000811.1:0-1921 GCA_038254085.1 Chloroflexia bacterium
GGTCACCGCCGCGTCGATCAACGTCGGTCGGATAGTGGCCTGGCTAAATGATGTTCCCATCGCCGCCACTCGACGATCCCGATTGGCAGCCCTGGCTCCGGCGAGCTGGTCGCGGTCCTTCGGTGAATAAACCAACAGTATCCCGAGAAGTGTGTAAAAGCATCGGTCGTTGACGAGGACGGTCATCGTGTGGTTCCTAGTCGAGATGGGACCAACCAACCGAATAGGAGATGCACGATGGCCGACGAATTGAGGATAGGACTCTCGGAGTTGTTGCGCAAGGCGCAAGTGGAGCACGATACCGACTTCCTGAAGGAGGGTGTCCGGGCGCTCTCGCAGGCGCTCATGGAGATGGAGGTTGAGGAGCACATAGGCGCCGGCCGCCACGAGCGTAGTCCCGGGCGCAGCGGCCACCGCAACGGCTACCGCGAAAGGGCTTGGGACACCCGTGTGGGCACGGTGGAACTGAGGGTCCCCAGGGTGAGGGACTCGAGCTACTTCCCTTCCCTGCTGGAGCCCAGAAGGCGCGCCGAGAGGGCGCTCTCGGCGGTCGTGCAGGAGGCGTACATACACGGGGTCTCCACACGCAAGGTGGATGAGCTGGTTAAGGCCCTCGGGATGGAGGGCATCTCCAAGAGCCAGGTCTCCATACTCTGCGAGGAGCTAGACGGGGAGGTTGAGCGCTTCCGCAGTCGGACGCTCCAAGGCCCCTATCCTTACGTCTGGGTAGACGCTACTTACGTCAAGGCCCGCCAGGACGGGCGGGTGGTCTCAGTTGCGGTGGTAATTGCTGTGGGGGTGAAGGGAGACACCGGAGAACGGGAGGTGTTGGGCTTGGACGTGGGCCCAAGCGAGGACGGGGCTTTCTGGACATCTTTCCTGCGATCGTTGGTCGCCCGCGGTCTCTCGGGGGTGCAGATGGTGACCAGCGACGCCCACCGGGGCCTCAAAGGCGCCATCGAGGCGGTCTTGCAGGGCGCCTCTTGGCAGCGCTGCCGGGTGCATTTCATGCGCAACGCCCTCTCGCTGGTCCCGAAGGCGGCCCAGCAGATGGTGGGGGCGACCATTCGCACTGTCTTCGCCCAGCCAAGTGCCGAAAGCGCCTGCGGGCAGTGGCGGCGGGTAGCGGACGGGTTCCGCTCCCGCTTCGCCAAGCTCGCCGAACTGATGGACGAGGCCGAAGAGGACGTGCTCTCCTACGCGGCCTTCCCGGCCGAGCACTGGCAGAAGGTGTGGTCGAACAACCCGCTGGAGAGGCTCAACAAGGAGGTGAAGAGGAGGAGCGAGGTGGTGGGGATCTTCCCCACCGAACGATCGGTGATCCGGCTGGTGGGGGCCATACTCTCAGAGCAGCACGACGAGTGGCAGGTGGGCAAGCGCTACTTCGGCGCGGGGTCCCTGGCGAAACTGGAGCGGAAGGAGGAAGCGATAGCCGAGCAGCCGGAGTTAGTAGCAGGCTAGACAGCAGGGAGGAGCGGGACCGCACGAGACGATTTACACACTTGACAGGACGCACCCCGCTGTCGGTGACTCATATTGGGCATCGAAAGAAGTTTGTGCGTACGCGGATACGCTCCAGCCGAAAACTAATGCGAGAACGAGAACCAGTGGTACGACTTTGCGAATGCTAACGAGCGTAAGAACAATTCTGCTCACTTTTGCTACCTTCCTTCGGTCAAGGCTCTTCCCTAGACCAACTTATATACTCACCTTACGCACGAACAAGTCCAACAGCGGGTAATTGCATTCGTTGCAGCTCCTGATAGGCGGCCTGGATCGCTTTGATGTAGATGCGAGAGCGCAAGGCGAAGTGGTTCATCTTCGTGACCATCTTCAGCCGCTCTAGCTTCACGAACGCGTAGATCGCAGCGAAGACGTGGTTGCTCTGCGTCCTTATCGTCTTGGTTGGTGACTTGCTCAA
>JBBSGN010000812.1:0-1920 GCA_038254085.1 Chloroflexia bacterium
AAAGTACCGGAACTGCCCCTTCTCGGAACTTTTTGCTGCAAACCCGCTGGAAGCTCAACATAATGTCTCAAATTCGACCGCTAGTTTGCGGCTGGTGACAGCGATATTCATTCCAGGCCTTCTAGTACTACAACGAGAAATCATAGAGATGAGCGAGCTTGGGTAAACGATGGGCACGATGGGAGCAATAGGCGGCCTGAATGCGCGTTTGACGGTATCGGAGCAGGGCGAGGGCTTCGTGAGCGTTGAACTGAGGCTTGGGCAGAACCGCCGAGAGCAGCAGATGCACCTGGGGTAAGGTCAGGGCGGGTGCGTTTTTTTAACCTAAGCTGGAGGCGGACGAGGAAGAAGTGAGCCAAAATTGACAGGGTCATATGGTGATGCCAGCCGCGCCAGGAGCGGACTTCATAATCGCCCAGACCGAGCAACTGCTTGCCGTCCTCGAAGCAGGTTTCGATGGGCCAACGCATGCCACTCATACGCACCAGGGTGTGCAGGGGCGTATCGGCTGGGGCATTGGACAGATAGGTTTTCACTTCCCCTGTCTCCAGGTTGCGACGCACAATCAGCCAGACGTCGGGGCCGGGCAAGCTGTCTCGCACCGCCACCACGCGCCCGGCAGCGCAGCGGGCCACGATGGGACCTTTGCTCCCTTCTTTGATCAGGTGCGACGACCAAGCCTCTGCCGGCAGCGACTCGGCCACAGCCAACACCGTTTGGGCGGCGGGTTGGCCCTCGAGCAGCCGTTCCTGGGTCGGCTTGCGGCCGTGCCCAGACCAGGTGGGCACGGCGGTGGCTGGACGCATGAGCCAGACGCAGGTATCATGCGGCACCTCGGCGTAGTACCACAAACCTAACCCAGCGATTTTGTCCAGCAAGGCGGTATCCCGCCCAAAGCCTTCATCACACGCCACCCAAGCACTCGGTAGTATCCCTGCCTGCACCACAGCGGCCATCATTTCCCCGCCCAGTTCAGGCTTCGTCTTGAAGGTGATCTCTTTGGGCACTCCCAGTTTCTGGCGCCGCTTGGCATACGCGTCCTCTTTGACCCACGCTTCCGGCAGATACAAGCGCCGATCCAGCAAGGTGTAGCCCTTGGCACTGGCATAGCCCAGGAAGACGCCCGCTTGGCAGTTGGCTTTCTTGCCCACTTCGCCGCAGTATTGCCGTTTCACCCCCACCGACTCTTGGCCTTGCTTGAGAAAGTCGCTGCCATCCAGTAACAACACCCCATCCGCTGCGCCCAAATCCTGCCCCACCTCTTGCCAATGCCGCTTCAGGATGCTCTCATCTTTCCATGCCCCTTCACCGATGAACTGTTGCATTCCCCGCACCGCATTCGCGTTCACCCCTTCCAGACAAAGCACCATCGGCTCGATCGACTTGCGGGGGATATCCAGCAGTAACCCCTGCAGGTACTTCAAACTCCACACCCGTTGCTCTCGCCGTTGAAACAACGGGCTGTAGATCCGATGATATTCCCGCAATGCTTCCGTCAGTTGCTCAATCTCTTGCACCTCAAGATTCAACACCGCTGCTGTTTCGATGGCCCTTTCCATTCTGCTTCCTTCCTCCCTCCTCTTCCCAAGCACTATTATACCACTTTAATCTCTCGTTGTAGTACTAAGCTAGACTCGTATAATGGTGCAGTCGGCACGGCTAGGGAGACGAGTGCGAAACTAGACAGGCGGCGAAGACCGCGCGGATAAGAAAGCACCGCCCCTGGCTGGGCAGACATCACCCTGAACCGTATGAAGTGGCTCGACCACGTATCACGAGGTCAGCGGATGACTGCCCAGTGTGACCCCTTGAGCGAAAGGATGGCTTGACAGCTATGGAGAGCAACACCCAACCTATGTATGACCTGTTTGTCGGTGTTGATATTGCCCAGGCCACGTTTGTCGTAGCACTAAAGCAGCC
>JBBSGN010000813.1:0-1913 GCA_038254085.1 Chloroflexia bacterium
CGACGGACGACCGAAGCTGGGTTATCGGTCGTCCGTCGTCCGTCGTCCGTCGTCGGCTCTTCCACCTGCGCCAGCGTGAAATAAAACGTGCTGCCTCGGCCCACGCGGCTGTACACGTCTATGCACCCTCCATGCAACTCCACTATTGAGCGGGCGATTGCCAGCCCTAGTCCGGCGCTGTCGGGCCGAGCGACCGTGGCCTGTGCGCCCTGGTAGAACTTCTCGAAGATTCTGTTTTGTTCATGAGGCGCGATGCCTGGGCCTTCATCGCGTACGAATATCCTCACCTGGCCGTCTTTGGGGGTCGCACCCAGCGTAATGTTGCCCTGTATTGGCCCATACTTGTTGGCATTGGAGAGCAAGTTGAGCAACACCTGCTCGATGCGCCTGCGGTCGGCAAGCACCGTCAGCCTATCCCATCTCGATGAAGTCGTCTGTGGTAGATCGATGGACAACGTTTGCTGCCGTGCGTCGAGGAGAGGCATCACCTGGGGAGCAATGTCTAGGATAACCTCGCCCATGTTCAGTTGTTGCAGGTTGAGCGTCACCCGACCCGCACGCAGACGGCCCATATCCAGTAGCTCGTTCACAAGCGTAATTAGCCGGTCGGTGCTTCTGCCGATATTGTTGAGAAGGCGCGTTTGCGGCGAATCCTGCGTTAGAGTGTCGAGAACCGCATGATTGCCCGCCAGCGCGCCGACGCAGGTCTTGATTGAGGTGAGAGGCGTCCTCAGTTCGTGTGACACCATCGAAAGCAAGTCTCGCTCAAGTTGCTCGCGCTCTTCCGAGCGGATAGCCTTCTCACGCTCCATATCGTACAGCCGCGACATCCGCACCGCTACCGCCATCTGTTGGCCTATAGCGGTCAGCAGGTTGATCTGCGCCTCCGTAAACGGATGCAGAGTGTGGCGGCCTACGAACAGCACCCCTATCACCTCGCCGCCCAGGATGAAGGGCACGCAGGCCAACGCCCGCACGCTCCGACCTCCCGTTTCGAGGCCGGGGTATCGAGTATCTGTATAATGAACCGCGCCTTGCTGGGCGTCTTGCACCGTGACCGGGCGTTGCGTGCGGACTACCTGCTCAAGCAGGCGATGCTCGCAATCGGATAGATGGGGAGGGTTGGGGTCCTGGTCGGATACAAGGAGGAGGTTGTCTGTGTTCAGTGCGTATGTCGGGGACTGGCGCGGGATGGGGCCGTCGAACAGCACGGCCAGCCCGCTATCGGCCTGGAGTGCCTGGCTGGATATAGTCGCCACGCTACGCATCATCTGCTCCGGGTCGGGCGAGGCCGATAGGACTGTGTTGATCAGGTTGTTGAGGAGGCGAAACTGCTCGGCGGATTGCTCCTCTAGCTCCACTTTGCGGGCCTCAACCTCGACGGCACGCTTCATCCCTACGGCAGTCACGACCACCATCACCAGCGATGTAATCTCGACCACCAACACTGGTAACTGCACAGCCGACACGGGACCCGGACTGCTTATACTGAGGGCGACGTAGACCAGCCCGCAGGCCGCGACCAACAACATAGAGCGCGAGAGGCCCACGCGAAGGGCCGCGCCGATTGCCAGCGAGTAATAGAGGAGAATAAACGGACTAAAAAAGCCGCCCGTTAGAACCACCGCGATAGTGACAACCGCCCAATCTATGACGAAGAGAAAGAAACCGGGGGGCCTGCGCCAGGGCACGCCCGTCACCAGGATTACCAGCAGGTTATAGAGGACCAGCGCGGCGGCCACTACGGTAGGGTCGTATAGCTCGCCAAAAAGGGAGGCCCCGGCCCGCCCGTAGCCGGCCAGGCTCATCACGGTGACGGTGGCTACCCCGAAGCCGCGAATGGCGGCGTCAATGCCGTCAACGCTAACTGCACCATCCCGCCCCGGCAACAGAGGATGGACAAGCCGCGAATA
>JBBSGN010000814.1:0-1913 GCA_038254085.1 Chloroflexia bacterium
CGGCCTCACCGCCGCCGACAGCGACATAGCCGAGGTGCTGCGTAAGTCACACAAGCCGGTGATTCTGGCCGCAAACAAAGCCGATTCGGAGGCGCGCCGCCAGGATGCGGTCGAGTTCTACGCGCTCGGCCTGGGCGATCCTATACCAATGTCCTCTAAACACTCAATCAACACGGGCGACCTGCTCGACCAGGTGGTGGCCGCCTTCCCACCCCAGGGCGAAACCGAGGAGGAGGAGGAAGAGGTACGCATCGCCATCGTAGGCAGGCCCAACGTGGGCAAGTCACGCCTGCTTAACGCCATATTGGGGCAGGAGCGCGTGATCGTGTCGGACCTGCCCGGCACCACTCGCGACGCGATAGATACGCCCTTCGAGTATACCGAGGGAGAGGGAGATGAGGCCGAGACCTACCACGTTACCCTGATTGATACGGCTGGCATACGGCGGCGTGGGCGCATCGAGGCGGGCATCGAGCGGTACTCGGTGATACGCGCCCTGAAAGCGATACAGCGCGCCGACGTGGTGCTGCTGGTGATTGACGCCACCGAGGGAATCACTGCCCAGGACACCCATATCGCGGGCTATGTGCTTGAGGAAGTCAAGGGGATGGTGCTGGTGGTCAATAAATGGGACCTGGTGGAGAAAGACTCGAACACCATCTACGATTACACGGCCCATCTGCGGCAGGAGCTAAACTTCATGCCGTACGTGCCGTTCGCCTTTATCTCGGCCAAGTTTGGGCAGAGGGTAAATAAGGTGCTGCCGTTGGCCCTGAAGGTGGCTAAGGAGCGCACCAAGCGGGTGTCAACCGGCCAACTGAACAAGCTGGTGAAAGAGGCCGTAGAGGCCCACCCGCCCGCGTCCAAGCCGGGCAAATGGGTCAAGTTCTACTACGCAACCCAGGCCGATATCAGACCGCCTACCTTCGTCTTCTTCACCAACGACGCCGACTCGGTCCACTTCTCCTACAAACGCTACCTGGAGAACCAGCTACGCGGCGCTTTCGGCTTCGAGGGCACACCCATCAGGCTGATATTCAGGACGCGACAGCACACCGAATAGTTGATGGCCGAAGCACCCTCTAAACAACCTATAATCCGCGATCTGGGCGACAACCTTATCCTCCGCCACGCCACCACCGCCGATGTGAAGGCTCACTCTCTATTTCTGAAATGACAAAGCTAAAGATCGCCCTCGCCCAGATGCGTTGCGAAAAAGGCGATTGGCCCGGCAACCTGGCCCGCGCTGAGGAGTACATGGCGCAGGCAAGCGCCGAAAACTGCGATATTATCGTCTTCCCGGAGATGGCCCTGTCGGGCTACTGCGACCCCCAGCGCTTCCCGGAGGCCGTGCAGCCGCTCGATTCTGCATGGGTGCAGCGATTCGTGGACCTGTCGGCACGCTACAACGTAGCCGCTTCGGGAGGCTTCATAGAGGCAAACCCAGCAGGCAAGCCGTTCATCACGCAAGTGCTGGCGCAGGATGGCTCTATCACCGGAGCCTATCGCAAGGTACACGTCGTGGATGAAGAGGCAGAATGGTTCTCGGCGGGCAGCAAGACCCCGGTCTTCAGCCTGCGCCTGCCTGATGGCGATTTACCTTGCGCCCTTGCCGCGTGCGCCGACAGCGACCGGCCCGACCTCTTTTCTGCCTTTGCCAGCAAGGGGGCGCGCATCGTGCTCCATTCGTCCGCACCCGGTTTGTACGGCAGGCGCACCGATGAGGCTTCCTGGCAGGCGGGCTATGATTGGTACGAATCCTACCTTTTCGAGCGCCTACCTGCTTACGCAAGCGCCAACCGGCTCTTTATAGCGGTCGCCACGCAGGCCGGCGCTACGGTTGACGAGGACTTTCCGGGAGGCTCCTTCGTCTTCGGTCCGGGTGGCACGTGCCTTGCATCCACTGAAGACTA
>JBBSGN010000815.1:0-1903 GCA_038254085.1 Chloroflexia bacterium
CGACAAGGGCCTGTTCGGTAAGCTGAAAGATGCGATTAACGGGTGATGGAGGACGACGAACGACCGAAGAAGGCAGAAGGCGGGAGGCAGAAGGCAGTAATAGCTGGTAGCTGCCTTAATCGGTCGTCCGTCGTCCGTCGCCCGTCGTCAAAAAGGAGGCATATTGAGAACGCTATTTCTGCGCTGGGCTATTATCGTTATAGCGGTCTTTCTGGTGGCGTGGGGACTGCCGCAGACAGGGCTTGTAAGTGAGCCGCTCATTAGCTACGGTGATTGGATCACGTTGGCTATCTTCGCGGCTATACTGGCCCTGCTCAACACCTTTGTGCGGCCCATCCTGGTGTTCCTCTCCATCCCCTTCACCTGCATGACGGCGGGCCTGTTCGTGATCGTGATAAACACGGCTCTCTTCGCGCTGGCCGCGGCGCTGGTGCCCGGTTTCCAGGTATCCGGCTTCGTGGGCGCGCTGGTCGGTGCGCTGGCGATCAGCGTGGTGGGCATAGCCGCCAACTTCATAACACGAGGAAGGTAGCGAATGCGGAATGCGGGCTACTGATCGCTATCCCCCATGATAACCGCCATTGACCACGTCGTTATACGGGTAAACGACGTGGCGCAGGCCAGTGCGGATTATGAGGCGCTTGGCTTTACGGTGGTGCAGGGTGGGGAGCATGCGGACGGCCTCTCGCACAACGCGCTTATCGCGTTCGAGGACGGCAGCTATCTTGAGTTGATCGCTTTCAAGGGGGAAGTGCCGGAGAGCCACCTCTTTTACCGGTCTGATGCTAAGGAAGGGCTGGTGACATATGCCGTACTCCCCAGCAACATAACCGCAGACATCGAGGCTGCCCGGAGGCGTGGGCTTGAGATAGAAGGCCCTATACCGGGTGGACGGGTGCGGCCCGACGGGCAGCGACTAGAGTGGCAGCTAGGCATCCCACACACGCATGACCTGCCTTTCCTGTGCGCTGATGTTACGCCGAGAGAGTTGCGTGTGCCGGTCGGAGAGGCGCGAAGGCACAGGAATGGCATCATAGGCATAGGGGGCATCAATGTAGCTGTGCCTCATCTAACTCGGAGCGTGCAGCGCTATCGCGCATTGCTTGGTAGCGAGCCGTCGCCTCCCCCTGAACCCACTCCGCCGGGGCGATACGCCTTATTCAGGGTCGGAAGAAGTTGGGTCTTCTTGTCGGAAGCGAGCACAAGTTCCGCAATGGGTGACGAAGGGCCATCCGGGCTGCAATTAGAGGGCAGTAGCGTGTCTGGTATAGATTATATTCAGCGCGGGAACTCACACGGGGTCGGACTTGATGGCACGGTTGGAAGCACAAAGAGAGGGAAATAGCGTATGTCACAACCGTACAGCCGCAACTCATCCGACCCTCTTTCTCTCATCCCCTTCGATAGCGCGCTGCTCGACCAGGCGACCTCGGCTGCCAAAGACAGCCCACGAAAGCGGAGCATTATCCGCTTCCACGAACTGAACGAGCCGTTCCAACGGATGCTCAACGCCATTGAGCCGGAGAGCTACGCCCGGCCCCACCGGCACCTCAACCCAGACAAGGCAGAGGTGTTTGTGGCGTTACGCGGGAGCGCACTGGTGGTGCGCTTCGCTGATAACGGCACGCCGTTGGAGGGCGTGGTGGTGAGCGCCGACGGCCTAATCAAGGGGATAGAGATACCTGCGGGCGCGTGGCACTGCCTGGTGTCGCTGGAAGAGGGCACAGTGCTGTTTGAGGCGAAAGAGGGGCCATATGACCCCGCCACCGACAAACGCTTCGCCCCCTGGTCACCCCCCGAAGAGGACAGAGAGGCCGGACTGGCGTATATAGCCCAACTGCGCGCCCATTTTGACCCGCTCATGCCTGGGGTGTCTGCCAAGGACCGGATCGAGGCTGAAGAA
>JBBSGN010000816.1:0-1898 GCA_038254085.1 Chloroflexia bacterium
CACAACCGGATTGGCCATGTGCGGCTCCTCTCTATCTTGGTGTGCTGTGACGTGCATATGCAGACTATACGGTTGGCGTGGGCTTTCACAATCCCAAAATTCCCGAGTTATTGAGTTCCCGAGAAGTCCCTTAGCGACAACTCATTTTGCTTAGCACAATCGCTTATGCTGCGTTTCAAAAAGAGCCATTTTAGTGTATCGAATCCTCGCGAGGTGATCGGAGGATGAGCTTCCCGCGAAATTTCTTGAAGTGCCAACCAGTTCTTACCCTTCCACACTATTGTCGTAGCGCTTCTGTATCTCCTCGCGAGAGACGTCCTCAATATGTGTTGCGACCCACCAAACAAGTCCGTATGGATCTTCCAAGCCGCCTCGCCGGTCACCGTCGACTACCTGATTCTCAACTGGCATCAGCACCTTTGCTCCTGCGCCTACGGCCTGATCCATTAGCGCATCTGCATCCTCAACGTAGAGGTAGAGTTGAACTGGTGAACCACCAATCGATTGTGGGCTGCGCATTATAGGAAATTCGGGGAACGCATCGTGGAGCATGAGTGGCGAATCTCCGATCTTGATCTCGGCGTGCACGATCTTTCCGTCGGGGTCCGCTAAACGGAACAGCTCCGTTGCTCCAAAGGCTTCTTTGTAGAACTCGATGGCCTCGCTCGCATTGTCAAAGGTTACGTACGGCGTCATGGTGTGGAAGCCCTCTGGGACGGGCTTTACGCTGTTGGTCATACCTCCTCCTTTCGATATACACCTTGCCGTGTTTGCTCGTGGCAATTGTCCTGGTGAATGCCTCGATTTTCACCGGTGTTTTCTGTTGCGAGCGAGGCTTTCGAGCGGAGGTCTTCTCGGAAGCCGAGCTTCCGGGGTGAGGGTCTTCTCGGAAACTCGTAATCCGTAAGCGCACAAACAGAGACATGGCTACGGGCGGCGGAGTCTATCGGAGATTTCTCTCATGATCAGTGCGCAAATGAGGAGCTTATAACCACCAACCCCCACCTCAGCTAGTAGCTATCAGCCCGCTTCTTCTCCGCTTCACGCCTGGCGGCAGCCCCACGCCGTCGGCCATAGGACATGGTCCAGATGATCAACCCAACAGTGACCACCAAGCTCATCAACGGCGAGATCGCCAGAAAGGTAGGTATTGGCAAGACAAACACAAGACCGACGCTGATAAGAGCCTCACTAAGCAGCCCAACTCCCCACACAAGCGCAATCAAACGCTGGGTGGACCGAAACGAGGGGTACTGCCAAAGTCCCTCAAACCAGGCTGCGCGGCTCGGATCTCCACCGCTGACGAACTGGCGACCAAGGTAGAACGACAGCGGTCGCGCCAAGAGAAGCGAGCCTAGGAACACTAGGCCAAAAAGACCGGTGAGGAAGGACTCCTTGATCAGAAAGAACCTAGGACTTCCGGAGATGAGACTGGTCAGTAAGCCAAGGACGATAAAGATCAGCACGATCACACCGATAAAGTCTAGGCGTCGAGTGCGCAGCCACCCAAGCGCAATGCCTGCTATTGGGAAGACTGCTGTCGCGCTGAGCGCGTTGACGGTTGTGACCTGCTGGGCCGTCAGGTACTGGTAGAGCAGGTACGGGAAGACGGCGTTGATGAGAAGGCTAGGCGCGAGGCTGCGTAATAGAGATCGGGTAGAAGGTTGGCTGAAGGCGGGCGAGGTGTCGGTAGAGGGAGGCTCAGACATAAGAGGACTCTCCTTAGGATTTCTAGCTTACTATACCGGAATGATGATACTTAAACGCTTGGTGTGAGTTGAGATCACCATCCCAGCAAGTCAGCGAAAGCCAACCGGGGGCGTCCAAGCTGGTCGTTGAGCCGGATACAGAAGTTGTGCAATGCTACCCTCGCCGCCAAACGAGCGCGCAAACCACTC
>JBBSGN010000817.1:0-1896 GCA_038254085.1 Chloroflexia bacterium
GAGTCTGTAGGGTAAAAAAGCCAGGCCGCCTATATCGTGGGCGGCCTGGCTTTTGAGCAGAAAGAAGAATTGAATTATGAAAAGAATTATAGCCTTATAAAGATATCGAGCGAAACAGACGAACCGGGTGATACAACGAAGCGTTTGAGCCGGAGCCGAACGCTTTAACCCCCGCCAGCGTTAATCATGCCGCTACCGATCTTGGAGTACAAGTTGACCTGGACAACGCTCCCAACATAAGTAAGGATGAGCAGAATGACTATGGCAACCAACGCCAGGATGAGAGAGTACTCAGCCAATCCCTGGCCGCGCTGATACCACCGCCTCAATCTGCCTCGCATGCGTGGCATAAGTGTGTTCACATCTATTCCTCCTTTCGGGCACGCCGCCCATTGATCAATATTATACCACAATTAGCGCAACTGAGGAGACGGACCTTTTCCCGCTCCTATATTATAATAGACCCTGTTGCTGCTCTTTTCAAGCGTATCAGGGCTTATTTTGCGGTGGTACGTAAACAGAGTTTACCAACTTCCACTTGTAATGCCACAAAGCCTTGCGTCTTACGTTTTACGCGCATTATATACCCATCTCGGCGGGCAGGTTGGTCACTATCTTGGTGCCTCGGCCTTGCGAACTGTCTATGTCTAGCTGGCCGCCCAGCATCTCGACACGCTGGCGCATGGTGACCAGGCCGCGCTTGCTGTCGCTCAACTTCGAGTCGTCAGCGTTGAAGCCCGCGCCATCGTCCTCGACCATGACATTCACCACGTCACCGCTAACCTCTATCGTCACCTGGGCATGATTGGCGTGGGCATGAGCCGCCACGTTGGTGAGGGCCTCCTGCACCACCCGGAAGATTGCCACCTCGATCTGACCTGGCAGGCGGCTGCTTAGGCCGTTGACGGTGACACCCACCTCTATCTTATGTTTTTCGGTGAACTGCTGCACATAGCGACGCAGCGTCGGCTCGAGGCCGAGGTCGTCCAGGATCATGGGCCGCAGGTCGAATATGAACCGGCGGGTATCCTGGAGGGTGGTGTTGACCATGCTCTTGAGGCCCGATAGCTCGGTCTTAGCGCGACTTGGGTCCATGTCGAGCAGGCGCTCGCATATCTCGGCGCGCAGCACAAGGTTGGTCATCGTCTGGGCTGGGCCGTCGTGCATCTGACGCGACACCCGCAGGCGCTCGTCTTCCTGGGCCTGAATTACCGAGCTTATAATCTGCTTGCTATCCACCATGTTGCCTTCTAGTTCGGGTCTGGGGGCTAGCGGCGCAGATATAACCGCCCTGCTACTGCCCAGACTTGACGGGTTGTAGCCTTCGGGAGCAGTCATCAGCACACCGCTCACGCGCTGGATGCGCTGCTGTAGCGTCCTCATGCTGTTGCGCTTGGCTTCCAACTGCTCGACCTGGGCGCGCATCATGAACAGGCGCATTTGTATCTCGTGAGCCGAGTTGTAGATGGTCTTCATGTCGGTGCGGCTATAGTTGTCGAGGTTTAGCTCCATATCGCGCACGCGATTAGTGATGCCAAGCTCGCGCTGGGCCAGCTTTTCAACCTCCATGCCTGTCTGCTTGATCAGCATCTCTATTTCCGCGCTCTCGCGCTGGAGCGCATCGGACTCGACCCGCAGTTCGCTCATAAGCTGGTTTACTTTGTTGGTGAACTCACCCGTGCCGCCTGGACGCGATGCAGCGTCCTGCGCCTCACGCTCCGGGGACCTCTGAGATACGGCCATGTTACGCTTCTCCTATTTCCTTAAATGCAATCAACGCCCTAAATAGGCTCTCTACCCAAGTTTAGCACGCCCTCAATGCCCACACAATAAGCCGTTCGTACCCTTCGGGTTAGCTTATTAGTCCTAGACGAGTGGCGAGTTGCGAGCTACTAA
>JBBSGN010000818.1:0-1888 GCA_038254085.1 Chloroflexia bacterium
AGCGCCGCGCCGCCGCCCGCCGCCGCACACGCCAGATAGGGCGGGTAATGTTCGCCTACGCCGTCGTCGCCATACTGGTTCTCAGCACCGTCTACGTCGCCATAATCAGCAACGTCAGCAGCGGCCCAACGCCCACCGATACGCCCGTCCCTACCCAGGCCCAGAACGGCGGCCTCGGCCAGTTGGTGACCCAGGCCGACCAGGCCGCTGCCACCGGCAACTACACCACCGCAATCGGCCTGTACAGCGCATATCTGAGCCAGAACACCACCGACGCCGAGGTCCATTTCAAGCTGGGCAAGGCATACATCAACAGCCCGACCCCTGACTATGCCCACGCCCTCGACCAGCTAGAGCGCGCCGTCAATATTGCCCCCAGTGCTTCCTTCGCCCAGGAAGCCCGCGCCCTCCTGGACCAATATAAAGACAAAGTCACCCCCGCCGTGATCACGAGCACAGCCGCCCTACCCGGTGGGGCTATCAGTGGCACGGCGCCGGTCACTTCGACCCTCCCCGCTACCCAGCCTATCACCCCGACCCCTTAACTCACGCTCTTTCATACAAATATGAGTGAGCACATTTGCATATATCCCCTGTCAAGGGGTATAGTATTTCCCTAGAGGGCGCGCCGGACAGTGCCCTGCACCTGTTTCAGGGCCGCTCTTTGACGAGCGTGTGGAGGTAACAAACATGAAGACCGAAGAGAGCGACTGTACAGATACAGCCCAGCATAGCGCAGCGCCCCTGGACGCCGACGACCTGCGTGACCTGATAGTGGGTGGACACACCCTAGTGCCCACCCTCGGCGGGCAGATGCGCCCGTACATTAACCTGGATAACGCCGCCTCTACCCCCATCGCCCGCCCGGTAAAAGACAAAGTTGACCAATTCCTAGAATGGTATGCCGCCGTGCATCGCGGCAGCGGCTTCAAGTCGCAGGTCGCCTCCATCGCCTACGAGCAGTCCCGCGAGATCGTGGCCGAGTTCGTGGGCGCGGACCTTGCCAAGCGCACGCTAGTCTTCGTCCGCAACGCCACCGAGGCCATCAATCGTTGCGCCGGCCTCATCCCCTTGTGCGAGGGCGATGTGGTCCTCACCACCCTCATGGAGCACCACTCCAACATCCTGGCGTGGCGCAAGCGTTGCGCCCACGTCGAAAACGTCGAGGTAGACGAGTTCGGCGCGCCCCTCCTCTCCGACCTGCAAGCCCGCCTGAGCGCCAATATAGGGCATGTGAAACTGGTGGCTATCTCCGGCGGCTCGAACGTCACCGGCGTCATACCCGACGTTCACAGCATCGCCCACGTCGTGCATGAAGCGGGGGCCGTGCTGCTGGCGGATGCCGCCCAACTGGCCCCCCACAGGCCGATAAATATGGGCGAAATCGGCGCGCCCGGCTCGATAGACTTCCTGGCGATGTCGGCCCACAAGATGTACGCGCCCCTCGGCTGCGGCGCGCTGGTCGGCCCTCGCATCGCCTTCGAGGGACATGCACCCGACATGGTAGGCGGTGGCACAGTCCTGTTCGTCTCAGAAGAAGAGGAGATGTGGAGCGGCCCCCCCGACAGCGAAGAGGCCGGAACCCCCAACGTGGTCGGTGCGGTAGCCATGGCCGCCGCCGCCCGCTTCCTGTCGCACGACCTCGGTTGGGACTGGGCGGCCCGGCACGAGCGCGACCTCACCACCTACGCGCTCGAAAAGCTGAACGCCATCCCCGGCCTGGTTATATACGGCCCACGCGATCCGTCCCTGCCCCAGGACCGCCTCGGCGTGATCGCTTTCAACCTGGAAAAGACCGACCACCAGCTAACCGCCGCCATCCTCAGCCACGAATATGCTATCGGCACGCGTACCGGCGGCTTCTGCGCGCACCCGTATTTGATGCGCC
>JBBSGN010000819.1:0-1882 GCA_038254085.1 Chloroflexia bacterium
GCCCATAAATGGGCGTGGCTTTAGCGGTTCTCTGTAAGGTGAGTTAGGGATATAGGACGCGCTAGTCGAGTGATTCTTCGGGTTAGTGATTCCTCCCTTCACTCGGAACGGCAATGGCAGAGGTCGGCTTCCAACTGGCTCGTTATTATTCCAGCCCAGATGGCTTTTAGCACTCTTGCTTATCCACAATCCCTTCTCTCTGAATTGAGTCCGCTCTACGCTTCGTGTATGCTAGAAAACGACCCAGGCGAAGCCCAAACGTTAAGGAGTTATAGGCAGGATGACCTGGCTCGAACTGTGAGTATGGCAATTTCCCAGGAGGTATTTACGTTTTGACATTGCGCGCTTGTGTTTATAGGTTTCGTTCAACGGCAAGGCTGCTTGGCCTGCTGTTGCTGGTGTTGCCGTCGGTGGCGTGGGTGGGGACGGCGGCGGTGCCGGTTCGCGCCCAGGCTGCGGCTGTTACGAACCCTTATGGGGTGAATGTGTTCCTGCATAAGGAAGTGGAGGCGTGGAAGATAGAGAAGACGCTGCAAATGGTGGCGGCGGCCAATATAGGGTGGATCAAGCAGGAGTTCCCCTGGCAGGAGATCGAGTTCAAGAAGGGGTACTTCCACGACGACAAGTGGAACAAGTCTTCGTGGGAGAAGTTCGATAACATCGTGCAGTTGGCCGACAAATACAACCTCAACATCATAGCCCGTGTGGACCACCCGCCCGATTGGGCAAAGGCCGCGCCGGACAGCGACACGCCCCTGAAGGACAACAAGGATTTGGCCGATTTCACCAACGCACTGCTCGACAAATATAACGGGCGAATCAAGTACGTGCAGATATGGAACGAGCCGAACCTGACGGGCGAGTGGATTCCGGGCAAGGCTGTGGACCCGAAGGGGTACGTTGATATGCTCAAAACGGTCTACCCGGCTGTCAAGGAGAAACACAAGGACGCGGTTGTGCTGACTGCGCCGATGGCGATGACCACCGAAGGGGTCAAGTCTCGCGGCAACATGAACGAGCTTGATTACTGGAACGGGATGTACGACGCGGGAGTGAGGGGCAATTTCGACATTGCCTCGGCCAACGGGTATGGCCTGGATCAACCGCCCGACGCGCCGCCCGACCCCAAAGTACTCAACTTTAGGCGTGTGGAGCTAATCAGGGACATCATGGTCAGCAACGGCGATGCGGGTAAGCCGATATGGTTTGACGAGTACGGCTGGAACGCCTCGCCCGATACGCTGTCCGAGGAGGAGAAGAACTTCTGGCGGCACGTCACGCCGCAACAGCAAGCCGATTGGACTATACAGGGGATAGAGTACGCTCGCAAGCACTGGCCCTGGGCGGGGGTGATCTCGATCTGGTACTTCCGGCAGGTAGGCGACATCCCGCCGGACAAGGCCGAGTATTACTTCGCAATGGTCAATCCCGACTTCAAGCCGCAGCCGATTTATGGTGCTGTGAAGAAAGATGCCGCCAGATACACCTCTGCCAACCCTCCGCAGGTAGGCACGCCCATCCCTTCGCCCGTATTTACCTCCACGCCTGAGCCTCCGGCGGCAACGCCCACCACGCAGGCGGTAGAGGTTACGCCGACGTTTGTGCCTGCCACCGCTCCTATCACGCCTACCTCATCTACCGCGTCTACCATGCCTGCCATCACACCGACAGAAGTGGCTTCAGCGACCTCCACGCCTGCATCCGTCATCACCGCCACCGCTACGCCCGGCCCAAATGCGGTAGCCGGAGCCAGCAACTCCAACACGATGCTGTACGTGCTGGGTGGCCTGTTGGTGATTGGCGGCCTCGCCGGGCTGGGGTACTACTTTATGAGAAGCAAGCAGAGCTAGGTAATTTTGAGTTTTGAGTTTTGAGTTTTGAA
>JBBSGN010000820.1:0-1870 GCA_038254085.1 Chloroflexia bacterium
CTTGTCATTCCTCGCTACGCTCGGAATCACTAGCCGAAGTAGGATGTTGGGGGTGGAGAGAAAGTGCTAGCCGAGTAATCGCTAAGGATAGTGATTCCGAGCGTAGCGAGGAATGACAAGGGGTAGCCGGTCGGCTGAAGAGTGCGCTTCTGCTATGAGATAACTTCTAAGCTTTCAAGGCCCCTTCAACGCCCCCTCGGTATACACATTCCCGAAGTTCCACAGCATCCACCCGACCGCGCCATTCTGCTCTGCGGCGTCTATCTCGGCGCGCACTTTGGGCGCGTCGTATTGGACCTTGCCGCTGAAGTCTTGCAGCCAGGGGCGCACTTTGGCGGGCGTGCTGGCTGCGCGAGCTGCGGCCTTCTTCATCGTCTCGCCGACAATCTCGAAGGGGTGCTCGGCGGGCTTGGGGAACTCCAGGAAACCGTCGCCGAATTGAGAGGGGTAGATGGAAGGGCAGATATAGTCAATACGGGCGGCCAGGTCTTCGAAGTGCTGGCCCACGCCCATATCGTCCTTCACGAACGGGGTGAGACCGAAAGTGTCGGCGGCCACGTACACGCCCATCGGCGACAGCTCCGTATAAGCCCTGTCGAAGAAGCCGGATATGGCATCTACCCGCTTCTTGCCCGCTGTGTCGGGGCCGAAGTCTATGTCGTCCAGGTCGCCGTCCGAGGGGAAGTAGGCGCTGTCGAATTGCACCTCACTAAAACCCTTGTTCGCTACCTCCTGGGCGACCTGGATGTTATAGTCCCAGACCTGCGGGTTATAGGGGTTGGCCCAGTGCTTGCCATAGCTGTCGGCCCACACCTGGCCTGGGACCTTTTTGCTTTTCAGCGCCCACTCAGGCTTGGCGTCGGTGACCGCCTGGTCCCAGAAGACCGACAGGCGCGCTATCGCATAGACCTTTCGCGCCTTCAGATTGGCAAGGAGACCGTCCAGGTCGGGGATGATCTTGCGGGCGGTGTTTAGCTGTTGCACCAGGGGCAGCTTGCTGTCATACAAGATTTGCCCGCTGTTATCGGCCTTAACGTCTATCACCACCGCGTTTAGCTCAGTGCGGTCCACGAGATCGAGAAGGGCCTGCAACTTGCCCGGAGTGGCTATCGAGTCGGCGTTGATATAAATGGCTTTGGCGACGAACGGGGCAAGTGACACGTTCTGGGTCAGCACCTGCCCGAACTGCACGCTGTTAGCCAGGTAGCCCGGCGCTTTGACGACAAGCTTGCGGTCGGCGGGTATATCCTTCAGCGTGTATTTGCCGTCCGGTCCTGTGACCGTGCGCGCCTTACCCGCAAAGATGCTTGCGCCCGGCACAGGCTTGCCGTCGGTTGCGAGGACGCTGCCGCTCAGGACGTTTGGCTCCAGTTTGATATCAACGTTGCGCTTGCCTGCGGCGTCCACCGTCTGGGGCGTAAAACCGTCCACCGTCACGGACACTTCCGGGTTATCGGGAATCTTGTCGAAGGAGAACGAGCCGTCAAGGGCCGTCGTAGCGGTCATAATATGCGAGGTGGCCGACTCGGGTGAACGCGCCCCAGCGCCAGGCCCGCCAGCGCCAGGCCCGATGGAGACCACCACGCCCGGCATGGGCGCAGACGTGTAGACGTTGCTGACCTTGCCGCTCAGGCTCATGAAGGCGAAGAAGTGGAAGTAAGCAAGACCCGCACCGGCCAATAACGCCACGATCAGGTACGGGAGGGGCGAGGGTATCCGCCTCTGATTCTCCCGCCGGTAATAGCTAGAGTAAGAACCGGAATAGCTTGATCGGGAGCGACGAGGCATATTTTTGAGTTGCGAGTTGTGAGTTGCTATTAAGTGCCAGACAACTCGCAACTACTTCTTGAAAGCCGCCCTGGGCTGGTAC
>JBBSGN010000821.1:0-1867 GCA_038254085.1 Chloroflexia bacterium
ATGGCAAGTCCGACCCTCTCTGGTTACGCCCCTACAACCTATAAACCTTCAGCCCACGCTCTGATTTAACTGTCGAGGCTTTACAATCGCATGATAAACATGTATAATTAGTTTAGTTCTAAACTAATTGAGGTTGCGCCAATGGATGTGTTTACGCGAAAGCGCGTGCTATAATCGCTCTACCGCCTGAAGAGTGTAAACAGGGAGTAAAAAATGGAGAAATCAACTATGAGCCAGATCAAGGGCATACACCATATCACAGCGATAGCGGGCGACGCACAGGAGAACCTGGACTTTTATACCGGGGTGCTGGGTATGCGCCTGGTGAAGAAGAGCGTCAACCAGGACGACCCAGGCACGTACCACCTGTTCTATGCGGACGCCGAGGGGCACCCGGGCACCGACCTGACCTTCTTCCCCTGGGCAAGAGCGGAGCGGGGGCTGGCGCGCGGACGAAAAGGCGCGGGGCTTTCGGTCGAGGTATCGCTGGCCGTTCCGTCGGGTAGCCTGGAATACTGGGCCGCAAGGCTGGCAAACGCCGGGGTAGAGACAGCTCCGGTGGAGACACGTTTCGGCGAGCGTGTCTTGCCCTTCCAGGACCCGCATGGCATGGAACTGTCGCTTGTGGAGACAGGCGACCAGCGCCTCTTCACCGCGTGGGAGGATAGCCCGGTTCCTACTGATTACCAGGTGCGTGGACTGCACTCGGCGCGGCTCTGGGAGCGTCACCTTGAGACCACGGCCCGCTTCCTCACCGATGTGCTGGGTTTCGAGCAGCTGGGTACTGAAGATGGCTGGGTGCGCTTCGGCGTGCAGGGTGGCGGCTCCGGCAAGGTCGTTGACATACGCGAGGTGCCCGATGCGAGGCTGGGACAGTGGGGCGTGGGCAGCGTACACCACATCGCATGGCGGCTGCCGGACCAAGAAGAGGAACTGGTCGCTCGCAGCCAGGTGATCGCGGCGGGGGGCCACCCCACAGAGGTGATAAACCGCTTCTGGTTCAAGTCGGTCTACTTCCGCGAGCCGGGTGGTGTGCTTTTTGAGTTTGCCACCGAAGGCCCTGGCTTTGCCCTCGACGAGAACCCGGCGCACCTGGGCGAGCAACTTATCCTCCCGCCCTGGCTGGAACCCCACCGTTCGGAGATAGAAGCGGCCCTGCCCCCGCTCGGTACGCCGCTGGCTGTGGCTAACCGCCCATGAGATTGAGCCAGGCGAAGACTTTTATTACGAATATGGCAAATTGCCGCATGTCATAACCTCCCTCCAAGCGATTGACACCCGGCCCTCTACTTGGTATGATTCTAATGTGGGCGGATGTGCCCTTTTACGTGCACCTGTGTGCTTTCGATTGGGGGGTCTAGTTAGTATGGAATATGTGGGCGCTGAAGGAAAGGCTAATATAGCGGAGAAGGTCGCGTCTGAAGGCGACCCTCTTGAACCGCTCATTACACTGGCGGCTGCGCTGCTCGATACTGATCGTTTGCGTATCGTTGCGGAGTTGGTGGCCGGTCCTGCCAATCGTATGGAGCTTGCCGAGGCTACGGGGCTGCCGCACAAGGACTTGTTGCGCCAGTTGGACACTTTGCAGTCGTTCGGGTTGGTCAAACCGCAAGAGCCTGCTCTTCGCCAGCCCGACGCTTACAGCCCATACGAGTTGAACGCGGAGGCATTTCGGGCGGCACGGCAGGCGATGGGCAAGCACAAAGGCAACAAGCCCCGCCCCACAGACGCCCGCGAGATGACCCTGCTAACCTTCATGCCCGGCGGCAAACTGAGCGCCCTTCCGCTCAAGCAAGGGCAACTTCTTACAGTCCTTGCCGAGATTGCCCGCAAATTTGACGCTGAAAAGCAATATGCCGAGCGAGAA
>JBBSGN010000822.1:0-1864 GCA_038254085.1 Chloroflexia bacterium
AGAGCGCGATGTTCACGAAAATACTATTGCGGAGAAGGAAATGCATCAAGGAAGTTCAGTCAGGGACCACTAAGTCCTCCAATCGGGCACCACCATGGCTAACTTTATGCCTTACGGCTGTACATAGCGGCGTCCTCTTCCACGTCTGGGCCGCCAATTCCTAACGACCCGGGCTCTTTCTGGATCACAAGTTCCTCCCTTGATCCCACACACCTCGGATGCCCAACATATCGGCGTCAAAGAGCACCATGTACCCGCAATTGCCGCACGAGACCTTCACTACCCCCTCGCCTTCGGTGAGGTCCGTGTTGTTCGCCTCCAAGAGTGCCCGGAGGTAGGAAGCCTCAGCGGACCTCCAACTGCTGTCCCCGCAAGCTGGGCAGTGTACGATCGCTTTCGAGCGCATCCAATCCTCTAGGATCTTGCTTTGCTCGGGATTCAGCGGCATCGGACCTCCTCATGTGGTGCCTCAGGTTCAGGCTGCCGTCCACGAGGATTCTAATCCACCAGACAGGGCCGCGGGGGAACTGCTGAGGGCAGGGGGCAAAATAGGCTCTTGATGTAGGTAGCCTCGCCGTCGAGATGCCCGCGCCCGAGTAGACACTAGAAAATTCTCACCGCATTCTTAGCGTCCTCTTAGGATCAGGGTGCACAATAGCGGCGTAGCTTTTCTGCCTATCAGGAGCTACGCTGGTCGGAGTCTCTTACTATCACTCTCCGACCAGATCTCTTACTTGCCGGGGTTCCTTACTAGCCCCGGCAGTTTTAGTGCAGAACCGCCTTTAGGTGCAGCCCAACCGCCCCAAATTACCGAGACACGTTTAGTGCAGGAATCCGAGTTGCACCAAAAGTAAGCATACAAGTTAGGTTTAGGTGCAAAGCCTCCAAGGCCGTAACCATCCTCACCTTGGCTCAGATGGGTTTCTATCCCCTGCGCCATGCGTGCGACACACGGGGGCCATTCAAGGGAAGCATTGGCGATATATACAGGCTAGCACAGGCCCTGTATGTAGAGAGGCTCAAGGGCGTACGGGCGACCTTGTGCACTAAAGCTGCCGCCCACATACTGAAGTCCCAACATTGTAACTATATACTACTAAGCGTGAACTAGGTGTCCCCAGTGATAGAGACGTTTGTAGCCTGCTATCGACCAGTTGCGGGAATCTTATCCCTCAGACGATGAGGATATAAAAGAAGGCACAGCCTCAAGTAATCGAACCTATAGCGCCTCTGTAGGGCCGTCCAGCTAAACCATTATGTTTGCGCCAGGAAGACGATGGTCTACTCAAGGCTCCATCCCAAGACCTCGGGCTATTCCCATAACTAACCGTCCTTCACCTGTCGGCACTTCCGGTTTGACTTTCCAGCGAGACTAGCTCCTCTAAAGCTCCTCGGAGCAGATCATAATTCACCGGTAGGAAGTCATTCTGTACCATATATACTCGACCATCTGAGATAATGAAGACCCGCGGCACGCGCTTAACGTTGTACATAGCGGCCAAGCTGCCAGTGTCGTCGTCGACAACACTGTAGGGGAGATTTCCGGAATCCTCGGGGGCATCACCGATGTAGATAGCGGCAAAGCGCACCCCCGATCCTTTGAAATCCTCAGCTAGCTGGGCGAAGTATCGTTGGGCCTGATTGCTGTCGCGGTTCAGGGTATCCCAGAAAGTTAAGACATAGATGCCCTGCTCAGCTAGGCTGAATGTTCCGCCATCGTAACGTTCATGAGCAAAGGTTGGAGCCGGATCCCCAGCGTTGGGAGCCGGTCCGGGTAAGGTAGGAGAGACTCTACTGCCCACAGCAGTTGGAGAACCCATAGACCGGTAAGCGACGGCCAGTAGGAGGACCAGCACGGAGAGCA
>JBBSGN010000823.1:0-1862 GCA_038254085.1 Chloroflexia bacterium
GAAAGTAGCCATGATTCGATTTTCGTAACGGGAACCGTAACGATTTTTGGACGGGCACCATGTAGAATGGTGGTGAGATGGCAACACTACTGCAGAACATAAGACAGGCAAGGCTGGGCCGCAGGAGCCGCAAGGCCGGAGCAGACCGGGAGGTCGCATCCGAGCAAACGTCCGTCCCGGCCCCCACCGTGGACATCGCCCCGAACGATCCCCTACTTGGCTACTTTCGCATAGGTTCTCTGCTTGCCGGTTGTCAATATCAACTTTCTGGTGATTACCCACATCTCTGAAACACCTCATGAGGAAAGGGGCTAACAAGGAGCCAGGTGAGAGCAGCCACCGCTTGCCAGACGGCACTCAGCCCGCGCAGCACAATGTATGGCCCGTCTCTGTCTGATTTACGGCCCAACTTGCCACCCAGCCTGCGTAGCCACATCACAGCAGCCGCAGGCCAACTTTCCATCAGGTAGAAGACGAAGTGTGCAGCTAAGAGCACCAGCACGAACAGCCTCCTCATTCGCTCAAGAGTACGCACCCGCATATCTTCCACGTCCAAGCCTTGCTCTTGGTCGAAGCGGTAGCCATGCTCGATGCGCCCCCTCATGCGCCAGTCCGAGTAGACCTCTTGGGCATCTTCCATTGAGTGTATCGGCACGTTTGTGAGCAGCACCAGCGTGCGCTCCCTACCTCCCTCGTCGGTATCTTCGGCTACCAGCACCCACAGTGGGTGCTCTGTATCAGGTAGCCTGATAAGCAACCACCCTAAGTTCACGATGCTGACCCACTTGTAACCCGCATGATTAAAGCTCGCCTCAAAGCTCCCTTCATGCGGGACTGTGTTCACCATTGCTTGCAGGCTCTCCGTCTCCCACCTGTCCAGGCGAGGGTTGTATACCTGCACAGTCCGGTTGAGGTGGCAAGCTCGAATTATGAAGTGTGCTCTTACCCGCTCAACCTGCCCAAATACCTTCTGGTCATCAAGTCCGCTGTCTCCCACATAGCGTACTCCATACTCCTCAACAGGGAAGAGGGTGCGAGTAGCAACAATAGCACGCTCCACCTCTCGGTTCTGACTGAGAAAATCGTCTGTAGTGTACGAAAACCACTGAGCGTAGGTGGTAGCAGGCACACAAGTGTTGACGATGGTAGAGGTGATGGCTGGATAGCCCCTAGCCAGGCGTGCTCCTCCATGCAGATCTGGAGGGGTGCTCTTGTGGACGGTACTTATCCCTTCCAGTTTGGCAGTGTACGGCTTCTCGAAGTTCACCGGATCAATCGCCACTACCAAATAAGGTGGTCGTTCTCTGCGTACAGTGTTGGCAGCCACTTCGTACAAGCCTTTCGCCAGTTGTGCGTGGGTGAAGCGCCCATTGTCGAGCAGTCGGTAGACCCGTTTAGCTGCTGCCCAAGGGTCTGCTTCCTGCCGTGACACGCTCTGAGCCATTGCTGCCACCACTGGACTTTGGCTTGCCAAGATGCCTTGCACAGCTAACAGTGCCACCTCTCGCAGGCGCTGGTCCGGCAATAGCACGGTTAGTGGTGCTATGAACTCTCTCAAGCTTTGCTCCAACTCGCCTTGCGGCAGCTTGGCAAGCGCTTCCTTTATCGGTTCGTTTGGTGTGTTCGGCGCGTGTGGTAAAATATGGTCACACAAGGCTCTGTCCTCCCGTGGTTGGTGAAGGTTGCTTGACACTCCCTTCTTACCACATACAGGCAGGGCTTTGCTATCCTATTCAAAGATGTGGGTAATCACCAGCAACTTTAAGTCTGTCTACTGACAATAGTTCGCTCCGCTCATCGGAACTATCCTTCGGCAAGCTCAGGGCCCTCGCTTCGCTCATCAAGTGGCATATATATTACAC
>JBBSGN010000824.1:0-1861 GCA_038254085.1 Chloroflexia bacterium
CCGCGGAGATAAGCACCTGGCCCTCCCGCTTGTTCTCGGCGAGGGTGCGTAGCTCCCCCACCGACTCGTCAACGGCGGCTTGCAGGAAGGCGCAGGTATTTACAATCAGCAGGTCAGACTCACTGGCATTGCTGCTTTGCTCGTAGCCGGCATCCACCAGCAGCGAACTCATCCCTTCGCTATCTACGTTATTTTTTTCGCAACCCAGAGTTACTATATTGAATTTCGGCACATTATTCTTTCTATTTAGGTTCTTTGTTAGTCTCAACATCTGTTATCTGTAATTGGTGAATTGCAGCGCAACGGGCAATTCGTCCTCTTTGCCGCGCAGGTATTGGATGACCCTTTGCAGGTCGTCTTTGCTTTTGGCGTTGATGCGGAGGGCGTCGCCCTGGATTTGCGATTGCACCTTCGGGAAGTTGGCCCGTATCTCCTTCGTGAGGCTGCGGGCGAGGTCGTCACTCAGGCCCTTCTGGAGGTCCACCACCTGCCGGTAGCGCCCGCCCGACGCAGGCTCAGGCTTGCCAAACTTGAACACTTTGAGCGAGAGGCCGCGCTTGACCGCCTTGCTCTGCAATATGTCCTTGATGGCAGTCAGGTGGTACTCGCTGTCGGTGTCGATGGTAATCTTGTTCCCCTCAAGGTCAATGTCGGTCTTGCTGTCCTTGAGGTCATACCGCGTCCGCACCTCACGCAACGTCTGGTCCACCGTGTTCACCACTTCCTGCCTGTCGAAGTCGCTCACCACGTCAAAAGATGCTGTGTCGGCCATATCTCTCCCAAATTATGAATTATGAATTATGAATTAGCCGTCTCAATTCATAATTCATAATTCATAATTACTTAGTTATTACCCGCTCGTCTCCTAAGCGATTCCACTCTTTCTCCACGATCAGGTTGTCCTTCGTGCCCATGAAGCCTTTGTCGTTGCCGTTGACGTTGACCTGCACCGAGTCGGCGCGGCCCGTGCGTATGCGGACTGTGTTCTTGCCGGTCCACTGGCGCGTCGAGTTGCGGGGCATGGTGCCGCTAAATTGTTGCACGCCGTCCACCAGCACCCGCATCCAGGCGTCGTGGCCGGTGGTCGCTACCTTGACCACTACATTGTCCGAGGCCTGGGCCGTCTGGCTGGGCGCGCCCGTAGCTCCCGTCGTGGTGATTGCCTGCCCCGCCGGTGCGCTGCCTGGAGTAGCGGGCACGGGCACGGTGGGCGTGTTGAAATCGCCGGTGATAGCACCGCCAACCACCGGGGTAGGCAGCACGAGAGGCGTGACTGTGGCCGGGCGGGGAGCTACGGTGGGTATGGGCAATTCGGTGCTGCGCCCCGCATAGGCGCTGTAGACAAAGTAGAAAGCTACTATCAACGGTAGTGCCAGTAGGGATAACGCGATGTATGACGTGCCATAGCGCACCCGCGTGTCTATCGGCTCCGGGCTGAGGGGCTGGATGCTTATCTTCTCCCCCGGCACGGGCGGTTTGCTCCTGGCAGGCTCTCCACGCGCCGCCCTGATTTTGTTGCGGGTCGGTTGGCTCAATGCGTCGAACAGGTTTAAGGCCTGATCGGGGTCTAAACCGAGGTAGAGCGCGTAGTTGCGCAGGAAGCCGCGCGCGTACACAGGCCCCGGCAGGCCGGCGTGGTTATCGTCTTCCAGCGCGGTAATATACTTTTGTCGTATCTTGGTCTCGCGCTCGGCCTCGGCCAGCGAGACACCTCTCGCCTGCCGCGCCTCGCGTAGCATCTCTCCAAGCGTTGACAAAGCCTTCCTCCGTCTTCTTCAGCACCGAGTAGTGAGTACCGAGTACTGAGCGTGCATAGTCCTCTATGGGCCTTATATTATACCTGAGTGGCGCAAGCAGGGGC
>JBBSGN010000825.1:0-1857 GCA_038254085.1 Chloroflexia bacterium
ATAAGAGGTTGAGAGTTGTGCCTATGATGTTGTGCTTATGAGCAAGCCAACGTGCATAAGGATCATGCTCCCTATGATAGCTTTGATCTTCGTCCTAGCCGGTTGTGGAAGTGACGGTGGTGCCGCAGACACTTCTACTTCTACTTCTTCCTCGTCGACACAGGCCTCCTCGGCGGGGCACGTGTTCGTGATCGTTATGGAGAACAGGAACTACGATCAGGCGCTGGCAGAGCCATACACGGCTTCGCTGGCTTCGCAGTACGCGATTGCCAACGACTATCATGCGGTTGGGCACCCCAGCGGTCCAAACTACCTCGCGCTCACCTCGGGGAGTACGTGGGGCATGGATATGTCCACGGGTGATAAGTATCGCGCTCTCCCAAGCGGCGAAGACATAGGCAGCGAACTTACCTCGGCCGGTATCCCGTGGAAGGCCTATATGGAGGACATGGGCCCCGATGGGTGCTTCGATACTTCAGGGTCTTACGGGCTAAACCACAACCCCTTTGCCTGGTATGGCGGGCAGTGTCCAGACAATGTGGTGAATTTCTCGCAGCTTGATGCGGACCTCTCAGGGGATACACCCAACTTCGTCTGGATCACCCCGAATAATTGCAACGACACGGATAAGTGTGGTGTGAGCACGGGAGACCAGTGGCTGGGGGAGGTTGTGCCCAAGATCACAGAGTCTGAGGCGTGGAAGAAGGACGGGGTACTCTACATCGTGTGGGATGAAGACGATGACAAGAAATCGACGATCAACCGAGTTCCCCTTATCGAGGTGGCTCCGAACCTGAAGAGTCACCAGACGGACGTCCACTACGATCACTACTCTCTGCTGGCCACGATTGAGGACCAGCTAGGCGTCGAGCGCCTTGGGGAGTCCGTCGATGCGCAGCCGATCGCAGATCTCTAGAGTCGAGGAAGGTGTTGTGATGTACTTGCTGAGGAAGCTGACGATCTCTGGAGCGACGCTGGGGCTAGTGCTTTGGTTCCTAGCAGGCTGTGGGGGGGGGTGGAGACACCTCTTCCACTAGCGGAGGGGAAACCACCTTATCCGAAGGCACCGGCGAAGGGACTGCTCCCGCTGAAGGGACTACTCCTGCTGAAGCCAGGAGCGTGACCTTCGACCTCAGCCCGAGCGCGGACTCTGATGCAAGTGGAAATACAAGTCTAACCGAAACTGCCCAGGGGGTAGTGGTGGCGTTAAATGTAGAAAACTTGAATGAGCCGCACGGCACCGTGCACCTGGCTCAAATCTACGAAGGTGGTACCTGCGCCGATGAGCAGGCAGGTAACAGCGCCCAAGTTTTATATCCACTTAACCTCGTACACGTTGCGCCCTATCCGCTCAATCTCGAAAGCACCGACGCGCAGATGTCTGCCACAGACACGACCTTAATAGAAGGCGTAACTCTAGACGAACTCCTCCAAGGCACTCCCAAATACATAAACGTACATGCCGAGGAGAATGCAAACGGAGGGCCAGTCCCACCTAGCATGTTGTGTGCGGACCTCCGTCCTGCTAGCAGTGATAGGAACACCTAGTGCTCTGTTACTCTTGGAGTGGAGGGTAGAGTCGCTTGAGCTTGATACGTGCATTCTCCATGGTCAAGCGCCTGGCGACCTTGCCACCCGTGACGTTGCGTCGATTCTACCAGGCTTCCACTCCGCCTGAAGGGTCTCGAAATCCGGCACTCGTCGGTCAAGGCACTGTCTACTCAGTACACTCAGCTCGATCTCTCCCCTGTTGAGCCAGCTACCGTGCTTAGAGGCTGCGCCAATAGGCGAGTATCGAATGTGTCAACAGCTAATAAAGTGGCGGCCTGATCGCTCAGGTAGTACCGCAGGGAATCG
>JBBSGN010000826.1:0-1853 GCA_038254085.1 Chloroflexia bacterium
CTATACGCACAGCAAATGGAGCAGTGAAGGATGAGCACACCTACTAAAGACCCAGCGATTCTGAACGATCGGTGGACGCGCCGCCGGCTGATCCGCGTTGGGGCGACACTTGGCGCGGCCGGCATTGGCGGGGCCGCGCTCACTGCCTGCGGCGCAGCCAGCTCGCCTTCGAGCGGCAATGCGGCGGCGAAGCCCAACGCTGCGCCCGTAACCATTCGCTTTCACTCTCGCGGCGGCGCGCCGGGGAGCCAAGAAGTCACGCTCTACGACGAGCAAATTCCGAAATTCCAGGAGAAGTACCCCAATATCAAGGTCATACACGAGGGCTTTACTGGAGAGGACTACCCCACCAAGATTACGGTGCTCAATGCCGGCGGCACACTGGGGGACGCCATGTGGACCGCTATCGGCGGGGGTGTCATCTATTACTACGCCGCCCAAAAAGTGATCCAACCGATCGACCCGTTCGTGGCCAAAGAGAAGTTCGACCTGACGCAGTACTACAAGAACTGTATCGAGGGATTGAAGCGCGAGGGTAAGCTCTACGGCCTGCCGTTTAAGAGCCATCCCGGCGTCTCCATTCTCTTCTACAACCAGACCGAGTTCGAGAAGCGAGGTGCTGGCGTCCCAGATAAGACATGGACCACAGACAAGCTGGTTGAGGCCGCGAAGAAGGTCACCCAGGGCGACGTTTTCGGCTACAACCCAGACACCTCCCAGAAAACCGTGCTCACCATGACTCGTGCCTGGGGCGGCGAGCTGCTCGATCCCGAGGGCAAAAAAAGCCTGCTCAACTCTACGCAGGCCATTGGTGCCGTCACGTTTATGTATGAGGCCTTGAACAAGCACAACATAGCCCCCAGACCCTCCGTTGCCGCCACTCAAAGTGGTGTGAACACCATGTTCATCAATGGCAAGCTTGCCTCCGGGAAATGGGGTACCTCGTTCCAGCTCACAGCGGCACAGCAGGTGAAAGACTCCTTTAAGTGGTTCGCCACACTGCATCCCAAGGGACCCGGTGGGGTCTATGGCTCCGACTACGAGGCGGACGCAGACTCGATTACCACCGTGAGCAAGGCGCCAGATGCGGCGTGGCAGTGGGTCAAATGGCTGACCAACCAGGAAAGCGGTATCCGCCTCGGCGAGATCGGGGGAACGGTCGGCGGCCGGCCAGATGTGTATAAGAGTCCCCGCCTCTTGAAAGACCCGATCCGGGCCGTATTTCTGGAGGCGATGGATACTGCACAGCCGGGACGTCCCGTCTTCAACACGCGCATGGCGGAATACGAGAAGACCATGCAGGATGGGTTGCTGCCGGTGTGGGAAAGTCAGCAGGCCCCCACCAAGGCGTTTATGGACGAGCTCACCCGTCAGGTACAGGTGGTGCTTGATAAGCCTCTGCCGTAGCGCTGCCGGCGGGCGATAGGCGTAGATCTCGCCGCTTCGGGCTACCTGGCATGTGACTTGCCGTGCACCTCACGCAGGCGTCGTGTTGTGGCGTCCTATGTGCGGGGAGGCAGTTATGCAGTTGGTCATTGGTGTGTTCAATTCCCAGGCTCAGGCCGAAGGTGCGCTTGTGCGCTTCCGCGAGGCTGGGTACCCCGAGGGACAGGTGGCGCTCGTCTCAAACGTCATTCAGGGAGACGTGCCCGCGGGCGAGGGTATAGCGGTCAAGGCGCGCTCGGCCGCCTCCGGTGCCGGTGCCGGGCCAGTCGCCGGCGATACGAGCCCGGTAACCACGCCGGTGGCGCGTGAAAGCGCCGCGATCGAGGCCGAGATACCAGAGGCATCGGATGTTACGCCTCCTCCTCGTTCGCCTTCGGTCAGTCATGACGGGGACAAAGCGGTAGAAA
>JBBSGN010000827.1:0-1853 GCA_038254085.1 Chloroflexia bacterium
TAGTACAGGTATGGCAAACTCGTTGGCCCCTTGCACTTGCCAGAAGTATTGGCACCGTCGCGTCACTATGGCTCCCGATAGTCGTAACCCTGCTTCCAATGCTCTCTTTTCTTCATCTGTAATAGCTCGTACAAACATTGGTGGTCACATGCCCTCCAGTATAATTCATTCTCTATTATCACCTTGCTGCCTGTAGCAGGTCTCTGCTTGGCTATCACAAATACCATTGCTGGGCCAATTTGGTCGGTAGCCCGCCCCGTGATGCCAGAGCCAATCAACAGTTGGTCTTCTGCCGGACCTACCATGCTAATGCAACTTCGTACAGGAAATCGCCTATGCGAGAGAAGGTCTACCCGTCCCACGGCAGGGCGAACTGCGCGCCAGCGACCGGAGCAGCGATATTTTAGATAGTCTATGTAGCACAATCTCTACTGCTACTCCCCTCTGCTATTTCTCTCCACATATGTATAGCGGCTCTGCCTGTAGGTACTCCCAAGTGGTGCGTTCCTGCTTACACTTCCGAGACCAGTATGCGTACTGAATTATCATCAGGGGGCCGAGCACGATCATCACAGGGAATATCGCAGCGATGGGGAGCAGCATGATGGCTGCTATCACAGGTAGAGCAATAAGCAGAGCGGCAAGCCCTGCTGCCCGACCGAACGCCTTGCGCATCACCAGTGGGAAGACCGCCGCCAGCAGCAAATCCCCCAGGCCGATCGTCACCCACAACCCACTGCTGCCAATACCCGCCACACCCCCATCCCCTACGCCTCCCACGCCTTCAACACTCCACCCAACCATCGGAGAAAAGGGTAGGCCCGCCAGGCGAGTCATCATCTGTAGCATGAGCGGCAACAGCCAGGTAGCTGTGAGGTCGTAAACCGCCAGAAAACCCCCGAGTATGCTGACATCACGGGCATTCATACCGCTCTGCGCCCACAAATTGGTGAGGCCGACCACCGATGCGAGCATGACCACGTTATTTATGGCGAAGAACTGGTTGCTCGCGGCCCCGAACTGGAGCGAGGCCCAAATATCAGCTCCCACCATGACAAGGCTTACCAGCGAGACGAGCAGCCGGGGGCGTAGCATAGGCTCCCATAAGAAGTAGAGTATGCTCAAGGTGCCCACTGTGAGCAGACCCGCTACCAGCCAAAGCGGTAAAACCAAGTAGAGGTAAGGCACCAGCACAATGCCTACTATCATGAAAGCTATATCGGTGAAGTTGAACACGCCGATTGGGGGGCGCGTGATCGCGTAGCGCCGGAAGTAAAACCAACTCAATAGTACTGAGCCTGCGGAGAAGCCCAGGACCACGAAGATGGCCGGGTATAAGGCGTCCACTGCATTCCCCCTTTGCGGTTAGCCTCTTGATGCAGCCGCGCTTTCGGGCTGTTCCGGATGGGCCAGATGCTTATCCCTCGCCTTCTCGCCAGAGCCGCCCGGCAACAGGGGCGGGCCGAACGATAGCTCCCGCAGATCGCCGCGCCATGGGAGCGGGTTGCGCAGCCGGCCTCGGTCCTCAACCAGGTGCAGCTCGCGCACGGGCACACCTCGGTCTTCTAGGCTAGCCTCAATCTTATGGCGCACCGCTGCCGGGTCGCCTCTCGCCACCACGTCAAGCGCCACCCCTCCCGGCACCCTCCAGAAGCCGCACCTGGCAGGTAGGGGCACCTCGTCGAGCGCCTCCAGCGCCTCCACTACGTCGCGTGGGTAGGTCCAGCCGTCGTCATGGCGCACCGAGAGGCGCAGCTTGCCGAGGAGGTTGCTCGTGGCGGGCAGGCTCCTCATGTTGCAAGTGAGCGGCTCGGTGATGGGCCGTACCACGTCTTCGGTATCGTAACGTAGCA